>CAZEOC010000268.1:0-5953 GCA_964513525.1 uncultured Saprospiraceae bacterium
TTGATGCTCCTAAATCAACTGATTGAGTAGCATAACCAATGTAAGTAAACAATAATACGTTAGAGCCTTCCGGCACTTTGATAGAATACTTACCATCAAGGTCAGTAGTCGTACCAATAGTTGTACCTTTAACTTGTACAGTTGCACTGATAACAGCATCGCCACGATCATCAGTAACAGTACCAGTTACAGTACGTTGTGCCATTGCAAAACTTGATAAACCAAGCATCATTGCAAGTACCAAGCACTTTGACAACAAATTGTTAATTTTGATTCTCATAAAAAAATTAATTTGGTTCAGATAAATTAATATCCTTAATTAATGAATAAAACTAATGACTATCACAACTGTCATTAGACTAATTAATATCGAAATATTATACCCTAATAAGGTATAGCATTTCCATCACTAACTTTAGTGATGTTTATCTTTAAGCTTACCAAATTGATAATTATGATGTTTGTTTGTTTCCAATCTAAAAGGAATTTAGATTATAGGTGATATAATTCGATTTTACGATAAATGAACTACAATTTGTTATTAGTTTAGAATATAACAACAAAATACAAACAATTGACTTAATTTAATTTGGTTAAAGCTAATTTTTAAAATTTTATTTTTTGTGTGTTAATTGAACACTTTGACGAAAGTAGAAAAATTTAATAATTAATTAAAGTTGATTTTGAAAAAAGTTAAAAGCTTTTTGATATATGATAATTCCTTGACAATTTATTAACACAATTAAAAATGATATTATATTTTAATTAAGAGCTAAAATTACTAATATCATTTTGCAAAAGTAATAAAAACTTAAAAATTAACGTATTTTGATTTTTGATATTTATTGCTGACCTTTAGTCATAGTGCCTATCTATAAAGAAAGTGATACAATCATTGATTATGTCGAATAAAAGACCATTAAAAGTTTGGGAGGAAAAAGAGGTTTATGTTCAAAGAACAAAGACTATTAGACGTTTATCCTTGAAGAATTTAATTTATCAAGTCGCAGATGCCTTTAACTTAGACAAAGGATTAGTCTATACGTTCAAAGGTTTATTCATTAAACCAACGGCTACTATAAGAGACTATATTGATGACAAAAGAGATTTAATTACAAACCCTGTAAAGTACTTTTTATTAATTGTTGGAACGACAATTTTCATTGCTACTCAAACTAATTTTTATGAAAACAATCAGGATTTCGTTAAAGGGCTTGAGCAAGGAATGGAAATGTCTAATTCTAATATTAATTCTGATGAAAAATTAGCAGAAAAACAGGAATTAATCAAATCGGTTCAAACAGCATATTTCGACTATTTCTTACCATATCAAAATATCTGGACAGCTTTAACGATTGCCTTTTCCAGCTTTTTTACTTTTCTATTCTTTAGAAAAAGTGGTTATAATTTCATTGAACACAATGTCATTAATACTTATCTTTACGTACATACATATTTGATAATGACATTAATTATTATTTTTAAGTTAAATATGAATTTTTGGATTTATCCATATTTTCTATATTACACCATATTGAGTATCGTCGTATATAAAGGACTCTTTGAAAATTCTTGGGGAAAAACGATTTTTAAAACTTTGCTTGCTTTTTCTGCTTCCATTTTTGTATTCATGATTATCATGTTTGCCTTAGGATTAGTCTTTGCCTTTTATATGATTAAATACAAAAATTAAATGGATAGCTTTCCTTATTCAAAAAGGGGAAAAATTACAAAAGGTCAAATTATGGATTTCATAATTTGACCTTTTAAGTTGAAAATATATAGACTTATTCTGCCATAATCAAATATAATTCTTCCATCAATTGTCTCACCTCATTTCCTAAATCAGATGGTAAGTTCAAACCATAATTATAAGTAGCTGCAAAAACAGTATTATTATGAGGGAAATAATTCAAATTAGCCGCATAACCAATATCACCTCCAGCATGACCGTAAGCATGAACATCATTGGGTAAATCACCAAGCGTAATCACTTGTTCGTCATGAATTGCTCCAATACTTGACCTCCATCTTTCATTGTTATTCAGTTCCATTGAGTTGAAAATAAGGTCTAAATTTTCAGGAGTTGTTAAGGTCTTTTCTCTTAATAATGCATTCATAAATTTGTATAAATCCGTTACTGTAGAATAAACACCTGTATAACCATTTCCACTTCCAGGATTCAAATTTGATATATTTTGAATATCACCGCCATCATTATTAAAATCTAAATAACCTTGCGCTAAATACTCTTTTGGAAATGATTCTGAATAATCATAATACACTGTATTATCCATTCCTAAAGGTTCAAAAATTAAGGATTCTAATACTGCAGCGTGTTGTATGTTTGTCACTTCTTCTATTATCATTCCGACTAACATCGTATTCGTATTTGAATATCGAACTTCTTCGCCTGGCAATCCTGTAGCTGGTTTACCTTCAATATAATCCAATATTTCTTCTTCTGTCCATGATTTAGTTAAGTCATTAATTACTGCTAAATTAAATCCTAAATCGCCACCAATATCATAAATTCCAGATGAATGATTTAGCAACATTGCTATAGTAATTTCATTTCCGTTTTCAACCCGATTTGCAACTTCAGGTAAATAATCACTCATCTTATCATCAATATTCATAAGACTTTGCTGAACCAATTGCCAAACAACCGTTCCTAACATCATCTTCGTTACACTTCCTAATTTGTTAATATGGCAAGGTTGCATTTCGATACCATTCTCTATATCTGCAAAACCACCAGAATTTACCCAAAACCCATCATCATCATTAATCAATATTGTCATTCCAGGAATTCCTTTCCCTACATATTCATCAATTTTTGCTTGTATTTTTGCTCCTTTTGGATGTGCTTGATTGATTACGATTGAAGCATCATTAATGCAAATTGTACTTGGTTCAATAAAAGATTTTTCACAGCTCCAAAATCCTACTAATAATATTATAAACAGATTTATTTTTTTCATTTTAATTCAAATTATTTTTTGTACAAATATGTGGTATAATGCTTTGAACAATTATCAAAATATTCAATATAAATTTATATCCTTTTTATTTACTAATTTCTTATCAAGAAGAGAATCTATATAGGCACGTTGTTAAACAAAAATAAGGTAAATAATTCTCCAATATTAAGTAAATATGATTTTTTTAAAATAACGATTCTGATTTGTTCAAAAAAAATCAGAAAAACATGGCAAATGTGACTGTTAAAAATGTTACTATTTATACAATACTACGGTCTAAAGTTCAGATAAAATGTGCAGTTTTTTTTTAATCATATTTTAAATGATTGATTTAAAATATTTTACATATTAGCATTTTAACAAAATATCATTACCTTTAAATAAAAATAGTCAAAAAATTTTCAAAACAGAACAATAAATTTTTATCATTATGGATTCAAAACCTAACAAGATGATAAGGGATAAGTTGGGAGAAAATGAACAGGCAGGTAAATATGTCAATAAAGCAGACAATGCAAAGAAAGCTGCTTTGACACCTCCAGGTTCATGGACAGAACGACCAGTTCCTTTACTTTTAGGATTATTATTAGGATGGATAATAATCGGAGCTTACCTTATTCGTATTTTTTGCTGTACTTCACCTGCTACTGCTTTTCCTTTATTAATAACTGATGGAGAAACTGTTGTTTCAAAGGCTGAAGAGAATCTTAGATTCAATACAGCCAAAGCAATACCTTTTATTGCTAACAGCAAAATTGACAGTGAATTACAAAAAGCTGCAAAATATGTTGAGGAATCAGCCGATAAAATGTTAGTAATAACAGGAAAATACAATACTTCTGAACTTCCAGAAGGGAGTACAACTGACTTAGGTTTATTAAGAGCAGAAAGTCTTAAAGATTTATTTGAAGGTTGGAATCTTGAAGGTAATCGTATTTTAACAAGAAGTAAAATGTCCGAATTGATTAATCCTATCAATGATACCATTTATGGTGGTGCAGGATTCGCAATCAAAGATATCCCAAATCGCTATATGAACTTCAAAGCAGCTGGTTTAGATGTCAATAAAACGGACAATCTTTCATTTGCTTTTAATAGCGGAAAAATCACACAACCGGTACCTGATGAAGCAACGGCTGGTGCAAGAGATTTAGCAGAATACTTCAAAGCTAATCCTAATCAAAAGTTACAAATTACTGGTTGGTATGGCGTTCAAGAAAATGCTGGAACTGATGATTTAAACTTAGGTCGAGAACGTGCAGATGCTTTAAAAGCTTGGTGGATATCAATGGGAATTCCAGCATCTCAAATCGAAATAATTGGTGCTGAACAAAGAGATGATATTGCTTTTGTCAAAGGTCAACTATACGGTGGCGCTGCTTATAACATTGGAGGTGAAGCTTCAAGTGATGTAAATCTTGCGGATAACGATGATGGAGATAAGTCTGACGATAATGTTGCATTCACTGATATTGTTAATATTTATTTTGATAAAAATAGTGCTGTTCCAAATATGACGGCTGTTGAAATCGGAAAATTAGCACAAGTAGTGAAATACTTGAAAGCAAATCAAAGTAAAAATCTAATGATTAAAGGATTTGCAAGTGCAGAAGGAAATCCTGCTTATAATAAGCGACTTAGTGATAGAAGAGGAAAAGCTGTAAAACGTTATTTGACTGCTAAAGGTATAAATACACAACAAATCAGTGTAGATGCTTTAGGTGCAACTGTCATAACTGCTAAAGATGATTCAGAATCAGAACGTTCTAAAGACCGTCGAGCAGAGTTAACGATTAAGTAGTGAAAGGTAGAGTTTTAAGTAATTAATCAAAAAATAAGTACGCTTTTTGAAAAAAGCGATACTTTAAAAATATAAAAATTATGAGTTGGTGTATGATATTACCATGGCTTATTGGCATTGGTGCAGCTATATTAGGTGGCTTAATTGGCTATTATTTAACTCGTCCAAAGATGTTGTTTTACAAATCTGGATTAGAGAATAAAACAAAAGCATATGATAGTTTAGATGGCGAGTATAATGCGACTTTATCTGCTAAAGCAGAAGTAGAATCGTTAAATACTGGTTTAAATGCTGAATTAGAAACAGAAAGAGGTCGTATTAATGGTTTGAATTTATCATTAGATGAGGCAACGACTTTAAATCAAAAATTAGAAGGCGATGTAAATACTCACCTTGGAAAAATTACTGCCTTAAATGCAGCTTTAGAAGCTAAAGAAGTTGAATTTGCAGGTGCTGAATCAAAATTATCTGCAGCATTAGTTAGTGCAAGTGATGATTGTTCTAAAAAAGAAACAGCATTGAATAAAACAATTGCTGACTTAAAAGCAAGTTTAGCAGCAAAAGATTCTGAGTTAAAGGCAGGTACAGAAAAAATGAGCTTTGCCGCTTCTTCAAATCAATCAACAGTTACTGATTTAGAAGGAAAAATTGGAACTCTAAATGTTAATTTAGCAGCAAAAGAAAATGAAGTTAGTGCTTTAGAAACTAAACTTAGTGCTTTAGAAGCTTCGTTTGCAACTAAAGAAGCTGATTTAAATTCAAAAATTCAAAGCTTAGAAGAAGCATCAACTGATGTTACTTCAAGAGGAATTGCAATGGGTTCAAGTGCGGTAGATACAAGTGACTTAACAAGTATCAAGGCAAACTTAGGACTTATTCCTTTCGGAAATATTGGTTCATCTGCTGCGACTTCTGATGATTTAACTAAGATTACTTCTATCTCTGAAGTAGAGGAAATGAAGTTAAACTTAGCTCAAATCAATAGTTATAAGCAAGTTTCAAGATTCCAAGAAGCAGAAATCGCAGCGATTGCAAGTGCTACTGGATTAGATGCAGAAAGAATCAAAAATGAAGATTGGGTTGGTCAAGCGAGACAATTGTTATTAGGTGCAGTTGTTCAAAAAGATGATTTGAAAAAAATCGAAGGTATCGGACCAAAGATTGAAGG
>CAZEOC010000269.1:0-5946 GCA_964513525.1 uncultured Saprospiraceae bacterium
TATCTCAATATTCATTTTCAATAAGAAATCAATCAAATTTGTACCGATGAATCCTGATCCTCCTGTAATTAAATATTTATCCATCAATCATTATTTTCCAAATAAATCTAATTATAAGAAGCTTATTCCTTTCTAATTCTCCTTAAAAAGAATTGTTTTATTTTGGATAACGGCTTCCAAATAGTTGTATAGAATTTAGGTTTAAGTTGATTTAATTTCCAAGCAATTCTATCTTCACGATTTGCTTGCATTCTATTAGAAAAAGAAGCATTACTAACACCTCCAATTGGCATATAAACCAAAACTTTAGGAATATATATAGAAGGAACTCCATTTTTAAGAAGAAACCTTAATATTAATTCATAATCAGCCGATATCTTCAAGCTTGTATTAAAAAAACCAAGTTTTTCATAAATTTCTTTTCTAACAAAAAAAGTAGGATGAGGAGGCATCCAACCTTTATAAAATTTTTCTTTTTCAAAACGCCCTGACTTCCAAAATCTAACTATATCTTCTGTATTATCTTCTTTAATATAAATTAAATCACCATAAACAGATTCTACAGAAGGTTTTTCAAAAGTTTTTGAAATTTCTTTTAAGATATAACGATCTGAATAAAAATCACCAGCGTTTAAAATTCCGATTATATCACCAGTCGCTGCTTTAATACCTTTATTCATTGCATCATAAAGTCCTTCGTCTCTTTCAGATATAATTTTTAGATACTTACATTTTTTTTGGTAATCTCTTAAAATTGATAATGTATTATCGTTAGAAACTCCATCAACTACAATATGTTCTATATCTACAGCTTCCTGTAGAAAAATAGAATCCATAGTTTTTCGAATCTGACTTTCACAATTAAGTGTTGGCGTAATAATGGATATTTTCATTAATCTTTATTAGTAATCGTAGTACCAATTTGTAAAATTGGTTTTAAGTGCTAAATAAAAGTATGCATCTACAGTTTTTTGTAAATTATCTATTTCTATTTCTGGGGTAAATCCTCGGTATCTGTATCCAGCTTCAAATTGTAAATTCATTCGAGGATTAATTAAGTAGCCTACAGAAATATCAGCATAATTAATATTCGTTTTTACTCCTTGAAGTAATTCATTTCCATAATCTTGTTCATGATCTTCAAAAGGTCGATTAATATCAGCTCCCCAATGAGAACCCAATGAATCCAACCCTTGCAAAGCATACATAAATTGAGCTTTTCCACTCCATCTTTCATTTTGGTATCTAATTAAAGTCATTGACTCAATAAAATTTGCACCGAGAGGATGAGCTAAAGCCAAATTTGAATTCGCATAATTTTGCAATGGAGTTTTATGAGAATAAGTATAGAAAGTAACAGAATTTACTTCAGATTGTACTGTTAGATTAGGAATAAAAGTATTAAATGATTTAAAACCTAATTGCCATCCATATTTGTTACACCAACAACCTTCACCTTGGTCATTTCTACTTCCTGACCATTCATCAAAGATAAATTGTCCATAAAGGTGTAAGTTATCAGTAATTTTAAATTTAGAAGTAAATCCAATTAAAGCATTACCTCCAATCGAGCCTATCTCATATTCAATCGGTCGATAAAATATTACCGGATTCAAATAATGTAAATCAAACCCTCTAGTATTAGAACTATCTTCATAAACTACAGTTTCAAAAGCTCCAATTGAAATTCTTGGAGTAATATTCCATGATAAATAATGAGAGGTTACATACTTTCTTGATAAAAATTCAAATTCAGAAGCACGACTTTGTACATCTATCATTGATGTATATAAATTAGTATATTCTAAGTTCCAAAAAGAAGTTGTTATTCTTGCATAAGGATAAAAAGTAGAATTATCTGATAATAATAATGACCGATAACCGTCCCCAATAAATACTTTACCGTGACCTAATTGGAAATTGAAATATTTATTAGCCTGATAAGTTATGTGTCCAGTAGCATTTAAACTACTTTCTTGTTCTCCTGTACTACCAGTAAAAACTCGTCTCGCCCCATTGCCAATAAAAGTTCTGGAAGATTCATTCCTTGCAACTATATAATCCGGTAATATTGCATTTCCCCAATAAACATCAGTTGAATAAAATACTTTTTTTCCTATACTTCCTTCTAATCGACCTCCTCGAATAACCATAGCATAAGATGTATCCGAAGCCCAGCCTGCATACAGTCCAACTAAAGGTTTTCCTGTTATATCAAAATCTCCTTTTTCTTCCGCCTTAAATAAATCTTCATTAAGAAGATAATTTACAAAACGATTATCTGTAAATTCATTCTCAATTCTTAATTTATTTAAATTGTTTTCAGAAATATTATATATCCTCTTATTAATAAATGGTTGGACACTTGTATGAAAATTACTATCTATTTTATGAATTTCATTTTCAAATAAACTTGTACTTTCTTGTTGAATAGGTAAGACTATATTTTGTGCACTAATCTTACTGATCCCTATTAAAAGAAAGATAAATAACAATCTTAAATTACCTATAGTTAATTTCATAATTCTCCATTTTATGATCTATCATTCTTTTCTTTTATTTCCTTAATAATGATTTTATAATCTTCTAACATCTTCAAGTTTTCAATTTCTTTATAATCAAAAAATCTTCCTCCAAAATGTTCACCACTTATACGAAAATCCGTTAATGGGGAGATTAATTCACATTCATATATAACTATAAAAACCTTTATCCAATTGAGTACATTATAAATTGTAGTTCCTATTATTTCAATAGCTTTTACCTCCAAATTGGTTTCCTCTTTTACTTCTCTCAATAAACATTCTATTGTAGAGTTATCATTACCAATTTTACCTCCAGGCAAATCCCATTCATTTCTTTCATTTTTTAATAGCAATACTTTATCATCATGGATGATTATTCCTTTTACAGAAATAGGAAATCGCTTCGAAAAAACATCAACAGGGACGGTTCGTTTCGATAGAAATAAAAATAATTGATAAATTTTATTTTTCAATTTATGAAATTACTACAATTAAATAATTAAGATCATTTCGAATTAACTATTTAATATGACTTATTAAAATGCATTTTCTTCACCTTTAAAAACATTAAAAACAGTATAAAAGATACATTTTAAATCCAAGAAAAAACTCCAATTTTCAATATACCAAACATCAAATTTTACTCGATTAGCCATTTGTTCTAATTGTTCAGTTGGACCACGATAACCATTCACTTGTGCCCAGCCAGTTATTCCAGGTTTTATTTGATGACGAATCATAAAATCATCTATTAATTTAGAATAATCTTCTGTATGTTTTAACATATGTGGACGAGGACCAACAACTGACATATGTCCTAAAAAAACATTTATAAATTGTGGGAATTCATCTAAACTTGATTTTCTTAAAAAACTTCCAACTTTAGTAATCCGATTATCATTCTTTGTTGCCTGTTTAGCATTTGCATCTTTATTTACCGTCATTGTCCTGAACTTAAAGCACGGAAAGGCACTTCCTTCATATCCAGATCTGTCTTGAATAAAAAATACAGGTCCTTTTGATTCTAATTTAATCAAAATAGAAATAATTGGTAATAACCATGGGAAAATCAAAACAATTACTAATAGAGAAAAAACGAAGTCAAATCCACGTTTAAGAATTTTATTTCTTAAACGAAATAATGGTTCTTCTTTTAATAATAATATAGGCAAATCATCATGAAATTCAACTTTTACACCTCTTGGAAATAAATCAGTTTCTCGTGGTATAATTTCAAAATCAATAAATTTAACTTGACAAATATGCATAATCTCTCTTATCTCATCATTGGATAATTCACTGTAGACATAAAAGATTTTACTAATAGAATCTGAACTTTTGATAAACTCTTTTAATTGTGGATAACTCCCAATATTTTCTATAAAATCATGTGGAGTATTTCCAAATCTACCAAGGCATTTAGCTTTATTACCATATGCAAAGTTAAAAGATTTAAATATTTGCTTAATATTAGTTGCTTTTCCACCAACAATTATATAATTAAAAGCTCTATCTTTTCTATTAAAAATTAATCTTAAAAGTATTCTTGTGATTGGAATACTAATTAATAAAAAAATCAAATAATTAGAAAGTGGTCGTATTGAAATAAAATCAGGTATTATTAATTGTTGAACAATTAGAAACAACGAAAAATGAGATAAAATAGTAATTAATAGAACAGGAATTTGTTTTTCTAATCTTACTCGTTCTTTCCATTTATATATAGTTTGAATTATTGAAACAATAACCCAAATAATCGATGTTAATAAAGAAGCAATAACTAATTCTATAAGTTTATCGAAATCATAATCTGATAATAATAAACAGAGTATTAATGAAAAATTGACCATTAATAAATCTGCAATAACCAAATCTATCCTGTGATTTTTTAAATTTTTATTCATTCCTTGATTTGTTTCTAAACAATTGAAATTAACTATTAGCCATTAACCTTCTTATAATCACTCAAAAACTTCTCTAACCCAATATCAGTTAAAGGATGTTTTAATAAGCCCATAATTGCACTTAAACCACATGTTACTACATCAGCTCCAGCTTTAGCACACTTCACAATATGTAAAGTATTACGAACAGATGCTGCTAATATTTCGGTTTCAAATCCTTGGACTTCATATATTTCAGCAATATCTTCTATTAATTCCATTCCATCCCAAGATAAATCATCAATTCTACCAATGAATGGTGAGACATAGGTAGCTCCAGCTTTTGCTGCTAAAATTGCTTGACCTGCTGAAAATACTAATGTGCAATTCGTCTTAATCCCCAATTCTGTAAAATGATTAATAGCTTTCACACCATCTTTAATCATTGGTACTTTAACAACTATATTATCAGCTAATTCAGCTAACTTCTTACCCTCTTCTATCATTTCATCAAAAGTTGTAGAAATTACCTCTGCGCTTACATCGCCATCAGTTATCTCACAAATCTTTCTGTAATGATTTAATATATTCTCTTCTCCAGCAATCCCTTCTTTTGCCATTAAAGATGGATTTGTAGTAACCCCATCTAAAATACCAAAATCAGCAGCTTCTTTAATTTGTTCTAAATTAGCAGTATCAATAAAAAATTTCATTTCATTTCATTTAATAAAACCATATTGATATTAAAAATCAATATGGTTTAAGTCATAATTTTATTTTAATAACGATTCAACTTGTGCACAAACATTTTGAGCAGTGAATCCAAATTTTTCATCTAAAATAGTATATGGAGCCGAATAACCAAAATGAGTCATTCCAATAACTTTCCCGTTTTCTCCAACTAATCCTTCTAAAGTAATAGGCAAACCTGCTGTCAATCCAAATCTTTTAATTCCTACTGGTAAAACCTCTAGTTGATAAGATTTTGGTTGACTTCTAAACAAACCTTCTGAAGGAACAGAAATAATCCGAGCTTTAATATTTTTCTCCGCTAAAAGTGCAGCTCCTTCTACTAAAGTAGATACTTCTGAGCCATTAGCAATTAAAAGAATATCCGCAACGCCATCACAATCTTGAACAACATATCCTCCCTTTTCTGTTCTTAAAGCATTTTCGTAAGAAGAATTTGGTAAGTTTTTAATCGTTTGTCGAGAAAAAATTAAACCTGTTGGCGTAGTTTTATTTTCTAAAGCCATTTTCCAAGCAACTGTTGTTTCATTAACATCAGCGGGACGAATAGCTAATAAACTATTATTTCCAGAGTGATTTTTCACCTTTTCTAATAATCTTAATTGTGCTTCTTGCTCAATTGGCTGATGAGTTGGTCCATCTTCTCCTACTCTAAAGGCATCATGTGTCCATAAGAAAATAGTTGGATTTTCCATCAAAGCAGCAACTCTTAAGACAGGTTTCATGTAATCAGAAAATGCAAAGAAAGTAGCACAAACAGGTATTACACCACCATGCAAGGCCATTCC
>CAZEOC010000270.1:0-5930 GCA_964513525.1 uncultured Saprospiraceae bacterium
TTCAAACCACAAGTTTCCAAATTTTTAGCCGCAGCTTTCTTCTGACAACAAGTCGTTTTCGTCATTTCCTTTCCACAAGATTTTGAACTAAAAAACAAGTTCGCCTCGATAAGATTACCGCAGCAAAAATGTTGATTAATGACCAAACCATTGGTAGAAACCAAAACTAAAAGTGCTAATATGTATGCAAGTGCTTTTATAATTTTTTATTTTATTTGTTAATGGTTAATCGTTATTTGTTAATCAGCAGTATCCTAAAACTATTTTAATTCGTAAAACGCAAAGCGTTTTTTATTCGTGTACTTTATCAAATACTGTTTCCTCGTATCTGCCGATTAACAATTAACTAATAACGATTAACATTTTTATCAATTAACAATCTGCAAAATCAATTTCCCAATAACTGGGTCAGCAATAATTTGCTTCATAGATTGATTTTTCGATTGCACTAAATCTTGTGCAAAAGTCAATCTCAAATCTGATGGCAAAAGGTCTAATTTAATAAATCGTTTGATATTATTCAACTGATTTTCAGTAGGTTTGAATGCTTCATTAGTAATAGATTGAATCAATCGAGTGCAAATTGTTGCTAAAATATCAATCCTTAAAGTTTCCCCTTTTACTAATTCTGTTAATCTTCCTTCAACTTCTTTTTCAAAATTTTCTGTATTAATAATTTCCAACGGTGAAATTAATAATTGTCTATCGTTTTGTATAAAATTGATGAAGTTATTAACTGTAATTTCATCTAAAGTCGCATCACCAATCAATTGTATTAATGGTAAATTATTTTTCCAATCCTCGATAGATTCGATATTCTGAAAAAACTGCACCAAAGTTCTTGGCGTTGTTCGATTGCCAATTAGACTTTGTTGATGCGTTAAAACAAAATTAATTCCGTCTTGATGTACATCATTTTCATTTGCCCATTCTATCCAATCATTCACATCAAAAATCATAGAAATATGCAACATTCTTGTCAACATTGCATCATCCATTGGTGTAACAGAATAATCACCTTCATCTGGATTTGCTGTTAAAACTATTTGCCAATTCTTGGGTAATTTCCAACTCACTAATTCATAATTTTGAAGCAATTGCATAATGCCTCTCAAGATTCTATCATCTGCACGATTCACATCATCAATTAATAAAATCCCTTTGTTTTCTGAAGTCGGCACCCAACTTGGAGGAGCAAATATTGTTTCTCCATTTTCAATTTTAGGCATTCCTAACAAATCGCCCATTTCCTCAAATTGAGCTGGTGCAATATAAACTAATTCATATCGATTTGCTCTCGCAAATTCTTTTACTAATTCTGTTTTACCAATACCATGATTTCCCCATATACAAACAGGAACTTTATTTGATTGCAATTCATTATTTTGCAAAATATGCTTTAAAAATAGTTGTATCTCAGACGCTTTTGCTTTAGTTCCGTATTGCATTTTACTAATTAAAAATAAACAGTTGATTCTTTCCACAAAAATAGCAAAAGATAAGCTAAAATTATTAATTCACATTAAGATAAACAATACACATAAAAATAGATTTTTATAAAAACATTAAATGCCTTTAAAACAAAAAAACGCCTAAATACTTATCAATTACATAAAAAATCATACTATTAATTGATTTTTTTTTATTTATTCAATAAAAACACTACCATGAAACATAATAAATTATTTAAAACATATAATATTATGAATGTAAAGGAGTTAGCTAAAATTGAATAATTTATAATATTTTGTAATACAATTAATAGTTTAAAGTTCTTTTCAAATTCATACATACATCTTTATTTTACTATTACATTGGCATAATTGCTGTTGCGTTATTTTATAGTTAAAGAGAGACAAAATATTTAGTTTTAGTATTAAAAAGTGTAATTTCAAGTTTAGTAGTCAGAAAAATGATAATGCTATATAATAGTCAATAAATAAATCTGAATTTACTTTAATGATTTTATTAAAAGAATAATCAACTTTATTATTATAATTTAGTCCTCAAATAGAAATCACTCAAAAAATAATTTTTTTTATAAAAGTCCCTATGTTTATATTCCAATATCGTAGCTCAAAATTAAGTACTACACTTAAGTCCTGCTTACTGATAATATGCTTACTGATACTTGAAAACTCTATTATTGCTCAATCTGTAGTAAAAGGTGTTTTGGATTTAAGGGGGAATCAAATAGATAAACCAATCAAGTTAGATGGTGAATGGGAATTTTATTATAACGAATTACTAAATCAAAAAGAACTTGAACAAATTGATAAAAAACAATTTGTAAATTTCCCATCACTATGGTCAAGCTCAAATGATGATAAAAACAAACCATTATCTTCTTTTGGTTTTGCAACTTACAAATTACAAATTTTAGTTGATGCTAATAAAATCCCTGCATTAGCATTAGAAGTTCAAGATGTTTATACCGCTTATGAAATTAAGATAAATGGAAAAACATTTTCTAAAAATGGGAAAGTAGGTAAAACAAAAGAAACTGCTTCTCCTTATTGGTTACCAATAACAAAAGTATTACCAATTGAAAATGACACTATCAATATAGTCATGCAAATCACCAATTTTGTCCATTCTAAAGGTGGAATTGTACAATCAATTTATTTTGGTGATGCAGATACTTTATTAAGAAAAAAAGAATTAGCAATTGCTTATGATTTACTTTTAACAGGAGGAACTTTAATCGCTACAATTTTCTTTTTGGGTTTATATTTCTTCGGTAAACATGATAAAGCCAGCTTATATTTTGCACTTTTTTGTTTAGCGTATTGTCATAGAATAATAGGTACAGGTGAATATTATTTACATCAACTTTTTCCATCGTTAAATCCATATTTTTCTATATACTTAGAATATTTCTCTTTATTCTTTGGGTCATTATTTTTCTTAGAATTCATACGTCAATTATTTCCTTTAGAAACCAACAAATATATATTCAGAACCTTACAAAGTATCGCTTTATTCTTTGTAATAATTACCATTATAACACCAATTAGGATTTTCTCAATTGTAATTCCTTATTACCAAATAGTACTTTCTTCATTTTTCATATACTGTTCTTACATCATTTTTCGTGCTTTAATTAATGGAAGATTAGGAGCTAAATATGGATTTTTGAGTTTATTCTGTATCATAGCATCATTTATATTTACATTACTTGAATATTTCAATATCAATCAAGTTTCGGATTTGATATTCTTTCTTTGTAATGTAGGGTTCTTCTTTTTCCAATCCTTAATATTGACTTATAGATTCTCAATGGATTTAAAAGATAATGTTAAAAAAGCAGAAGAGGCAGTAAAAGCAAAATCTGATTTTTTAGCTACTATGAGTCATGAAATTAGAACACCAATGAATGGTGTAATTGGAATGACCAGTCTATTATCAAATACAGATTTAACCAATGAACAAGTAGGTTTTGTAGAAACAATTCGTGTAAGTGGTGAAAATCTAATTACTATTATAAATGATATTTTAGATTTCTCTAAGATTGAATCTGGCAAAATGGAACTTGAGAAGCAGCCATTTGAAATCGAATTAGCAATAGAAAGTATTTGTGATTTATTCTCTGCCAAAGCAGCTGAAAAAGGCTTAGGATTATATTGCAAAATAGATAAAGATGTACCTACAATTGTGGTTGGTGATGTTACTCGAATAAAGCAAATCATTTTAAATTTAGTAAATAATGCGATTAAATTCACTAAAAAAGGGGTCGTCGTTATTCATGTTTCTAAAATCAAAGAAAATGATGGAAAAGCTAATTTAAAATTTAGTGTTACAGATACAGGAATTGGAATTCCTAAAGACAAAAAGAATAAATTATTTCAAGCATTTACACAAATTGATGCTTCACATACCAGAAAGTTTGGTGGTACGGGTTTAGGTTTAGCTATTTGTAAAAAATTAGTTGACTTAATGGATGGAAAAATTTATGTAAAAAGTGATGGACAAAAAGGTTCTACTTTCACTTTTAAAATTCCATTAGGTTTGAATGAAAATTCTTATAAAAAAATCAATTTCCGTCAAAATCTAATTGCCCTTAAAAACAAACAAGCAATTATTATTTCTGATAATATATCATTTATTGATGTGATTAAACATCAATTAGGATTATTTGATGTTCAATTAAATCAAATTTCTGCGAAAAATTTAGCTATAGAATCGAATCAAAATAGGTTTGACAAACAAGATATTATTATTATAGATTCTACAAATGAAGATAATCAGATTGATTTAAAAGAATTTGAAAAACTACAAAATTTCACAAGTTTACAACTCTTAATATTTGTAAATCAAGGTGTTAAGTTATCAAATTTACCTAATCGTTTCACAACTCTAAACTTACCGTTTAGAAATGTTTCTTTCCGTCATAGTTTGAAAAATTTATATGGGGAGAAAATAGAACAAGAAAGAAAAACTAGTAAAAAAGACCATTATAAAACATTGGGTAAGCGCATTCCAATGAAAATATTAGTTGCAGAGGATCATCCAATCAATCAGAAATTAGTTGGCTTTTTACTTAAAAAAGCTGGTTTCAATGCAGACTTAGTTGGCAATGGATTAGAAGCGGTAGAAGCCGTACAACGTCAAAAATATGATTTGATTTTCATGGATATTCAAATGCCTGAATTAGATGGTTTGAGTGCTACTCGAGAGATACATTCTATTTGTGATGAAACAGAGCGTCCAATAATCATTGCCATGACTGCAAATGCACAGCAAAGTGATAAAATAGATTGTTTTGATGCTGGAATGGATGATTATGTTTCAAAGCCATTAAAAGATGGAATTGTCTATGAAATGATAGAAAAATGGGGGAAGTTGTCTAAAGATATCTAAATCATTTTTCGAGCTACGAAATAAGAAATCGAAAAAAATCAATTCGATTTCTTATACTAGTAAAACCAATTGAAAAAGTTGCTTAATCCCACTTTAACATTGTGCTAACGCAACACAAATTTTATTTTTGCTGTTGATTTGATACTTTTAGTCAGACTTTATAAGTTAGATAATTATCAAATTCAGAAAACTATGCGAATAATATTGGTATTTCTTCTTTTAGCAGCAATTAATGTACAAAAAATTAAAGCAGAGGTTTTAAGTTTTCAGATGCAATTTTATTCTGAAAGTATTGCTTTTGAATTTGACAATGATAAATTACCCAATGATTATATTCGTTTTGATGATTATTTTGCAAAAAGATATTATCAACACCTTTCTAATAATGATTTCTCAGAATTAATTTCTTTTATTAAACAAAAACAAACCGAATACAACTTAAACGGTTGGTTAACTTATCAATTATTAAACTCTACTGTAGAAAGTATAACAACCAATAAATCAACTAATTATAAACGATTATTAACTTGGTTTTTATTAAATAAGATGGATTATGATGCTCGATTAACTTACAAACGAGGTCAATATCAATTACAAATTCATACAACTGATAATTTATTTGGAACACCATTTTTTGAATTAAACAATCGCTTATTTATCAATTTATCAAGTGTTAATAAGAAATACAGTAAAAACGCTTTAGAATTCTATTTGATAGAATATGCACCAAATCCTTATGGAAAACCATTGGATTTTAAAATTTCAGAATCTCCAACTTTTCAACCTAAAAAAATTTCTAAATCAATTAGATTTTGGGCAAACGGTAGCCGACAATTTATAAAAATAAATTTAGATAAAAACATCATTGACTTAATGAATAATTATCCAATTGTAGAAGAAAAAGACTATGTGCAACGTGATTTATCACCAATTATAAAAGCTTCTTTATTACCGCAATTAAGAGCAAGAATGAGAGATTTGTCAGAAATAGAAAAGGTCAAATTCTTATTGGGTTTAACTCGATCTGGCTTTTCTTACAAAGAAGACAATGATCATTTTGGTTATAATAA
>CAZEOC010000271.1:0-5915 GCA_964513525.1 uncultured Saprospiraceae bacterium
ACGAAGTACGAAAGTTTAACTCAATTTTTGATATTTCTAATTTTTATATTTAAAACATTGAAAGTATATATCAGTTCCCGAATTAACGATTTAAATCTATTTTAACTTCTGTTAAAAAATAAGCATAAACTAAAAAATCAGTTACCAATTTAAAAAAATCCCATTCTGTAATTAAATTCTACAAAAAACCTACTTCTAAATCAATCTAACCTTTAACTTTGCCAACTTTTAAAATGGATAAAATTTGGTTTTTGAGATTAATATGAATCAACCAAAAGCCAATATCCAGAAACCAGTATCCAGAAAAAATGGTAGGATTAAAAGTATTTGCTCCAGCGAGCATCGGAAATGTGGCAGTTGGGTTTGATGTCTTGGGTTTATGTTTGAATAAACCTGGTGATGAAATCATTATTAAACCAAGTCGAACACCTGGCGTAACGATTTCTAAAATTACAGGTGGAAAAACACTTCCGCTTGACCCAATGAAAAACACAGCTGGTGTTGCAGCACAAGCAGTTTTAAATCATTTGAAGACAAATATTGGTGTCGATATAGAAATTCGCAAGAAAATGCCTTCTGGAAGTGGACTTGGTTCAAGTGCAGCTTCGGCAGTTGCGGGTGCAATGGCAGTGAATGAGTTTTTGGATTGTCCATTGAGAAAAGAAGAATTATTGCCATTTGCAATGCAAGGGGAAGAATTAGCTTCTAAAGCTTATCATGCAGATAATGTTGCGCCGAGTTTATTAGGTGGATTGATTTTGATTCGAGATAATCAAAGTTTGGATATGCACCGAGTATATACGCCAGGTGGCTTATATTTGACTTTGGTTTATCCTCATGTCGAGATTTTAACAGCAGATTCAAGAGCTGTTTTGAGTGATACTGTTCCATTGAAAACAGCCATTCAACAATCCGCTAATTTATCAAATTTCATCTTAGGAATGATGAATAGTGATTTTGGTTTGATTGGTCGTAGTTTGGAAGATGTGATGATTGAGCCTCAACGAGCGAAGTTGATTCCAAACTTCTTTGAAGTAAAAGAAGCGGCTTTGGCAGCTGGTGCATTAGGTTGTAGTATTTCTGGTGCTGGACCGACTATTTTTGCAATGAGTCAAAACTCTTTAGCTGCTGAGAATATCGAACAAGCCATGCAAGCCGTTTATAGAAAAGCTAAAATTGGCTGTACAACTTATATTTCGGAAATAAATCAAGAAGGTGCAATAAGGTGCTAATTAGGAATACGGAATTAGAAATTAGAAATGGTATCAATTATACATTCCTAATTTCTAATTCCTAATTATATAAAATGAAACTATATTCAACAAAAAATAGAAAGGCTACGGTAACATTGGCGGAAGCCGTAATGAAAGGTTTACCTGATGATAATGGCTTATTTATGCCAACGGAAATTCCGCAGCTTCCAGCTGAATTTATTAATAATTTAGATAATTATTCTTTTCCAGAAATGGCGTTTCAAGTTTGTAAAAACTTATTTGGCGATGCGATTCCGACAGAAGATTTGAGAGCGATTATTAATAATTCAGTGACTTTTCCTGCACCAGTTGTAGAATTGGACGAGCAGAAAAAAGTATTAGAATTGTGGCATGGACCGAGTTTGGCTTTTAAAGATTTCGGTGCGAGATTTATGTCTCAGTTAATGAGTTATTTCAATAGAGCAGAAACTAAAGAATTGGTGATTTTGGTTGCCACTTCTGGAGATACTGGAGGAGCAGTTGCCGCAGGTTTTTATAAAGCTTTGGGCATCAAAGTCGTGATTTTATATCCAAAAGGAAAGGTGAGCTTTTTGCAAGAAAAGCAATTAACAACTTTGGGCGAAAATATTACCGCTTTAGAAATTGACGGAACATTTGATGATTGTCAAACTTTGGTGAAACAAGCATTTTTGGATAAAGACTTGAAACATATTCGATTATCTTCTGCGAATTCTATCAATATTGCTCGATTAGTGCCACAAAGTTTCTATTATTTCGAAGCTTATAAGCAATTGAAAGATAAGACAAAACCAGTTGTTTTTGCTATTCCAAGTGGAAATTTTGGAAACTTAACCGCAGGATTATTAGCTCAAAGAATGGGTTTACCTGTTCATGGTTTTATCGCTGCAACGAATGATAATAATGTTGTACCAGAATATTTAGAAACTGGTCGTTTTGCCCCTCGTCCTTCTGTTCGCACCATTTCTAATGCAATGGACGTAGGAAATCCTTCTAATTTTGCGAGAATGTTGGATTTGTACGATTCTGTTTGGAATGATATGACGAAAAACATTCATGGTTACGCTTATAATGATGCCGAAACTCGTACTGCTGTTTTGGAGATTAAGGAGAAATATAATTATGTAATGGACCCGCACGGAGCAGTTGGATATTTAGCAGTGGAAGCTTATCAAAAAGAAAATCCAGATACACAAGCTGTCATTTTAGAAACGGCTCATCCAGCGAAATTCAAACCAGATATGGAAGAAATCTTTGGTCATGAAATCGATGTTCCACAACGTTTAGCAGAATTATCTGATAAGGAAAAAGTAAGCATCGAAATGGGAATTGGCTATGATGGATTCAAGGTATATTTGAATGCTAATTTTTAAATAAAAGTTGAAGTAAAAATGAAAGTAAAAGTGAAAAAACCATCAAAGATATTGAGCAATTTTCACTTTTATTTTCATTTCCACTTTTACTATTTTTTCGCTTTAAATTCTCGATACAACATTCTTACAATTCCATCTGCGACACCAACTTTAGGTACATAAATTTGCGGTGATTTTGCCCATTTCATAATGCTCATATAAATATCAGATGCAGGAATAATCACATCTGCACGGTCGGGTTTCATATTATATTTACTAATGCGTTCTTCGTAAGAAGTCGCTTTCAATTCATCATATAGAAAGGCTAAATTCACAAATGGTACAGGTTCTCCTTTTTGTAGATTATTGAGTTTGAATAATTTATTAATATTTCCACCAGTTCCAATAGCTGAAAGTCCTGCATAATTTTTACAATGTGCTTTTACCCAAGCTTCTAAATCATTCCACGTTGCTTGTTTAACCATATTATTTAACAAGCGAATTGTTCCAATTTTGAAAGAACGAGAAGCAATTATTTTTTCATTAAAAAACAAAGAAACTTCCGTACTTCCGCCACCAACATCTATGTATAAATAAGGCTGATTTTTTTCTAATTTTGAAGCAATTTGAGTCGCATATAAAATTTCAGCTTCCTCTTTTCCTTCGATTATTTCGAGTTTAATGCCTGTTTCTTTCAAGATTCGTTTTGTAATAGCTTGACCATTTTTCGCTTCTCGCATCGCTGAAGTCGCACAAGCTCTATAAATCTGTACTTCATGTGCTTTCATCAGATGACTATAAGCATGCATTGTGTGCATAATTTGGTCAATTTTTTCTTCAGAAAATGATTTATTGGTGAAAGCTTCAAACCCCAATCGTAAAGGTAAACGCACCAAAGATGCCTTTTTGAAATAAACTTCTTCACCATTTTCCATCACATTCACAATCAATAATCGCACTGCATTTGAGCCAACATCTATCGCTCCAAATTTATATATCGCCATGTTCTTTTTTAATTTCAGATTACAAAGGTAGGGAATTTTTGTAAGGTGATATTCTGAGTTTTAATCAAATCAAAAATATCATTATCTTCGATTAAACTTTTAATAACAAACCTTTTTTAGTTATGAAATATCTATTTATTTTTTTGATACTTTGCGCTTCAATTTCTTGTTTTTCTCAAGACAAGAAATTCAAAGTTCGGAATATCTATTCAATTATAATTAATTCAAATGATGATTTATTAGTCAGAGGAGAATCGATTGATTTATCAGCATTAAATACTCGTTTGACTAAATTTATTTTAAATCCAAGTAAAGCAGAAAATTTATCAGAAAGTCCTGATGTTGCCTTCATTTCATTAATGAAACATGAAAAAACATCAAAAGCGGGTTATAAAGCTTTATGTGAAACGATACAATCTGTTTATGATACCATTTGGGAGGAAACTGCTATTATAAAACATGCAAAACCATTTGAGCAGTTATCAGAAACACAACAAAAAGCAATACAAGAAAAATTTCCCTTTCGAGTAGTTGAAAAAACACCAACGGGTTTCGGTAATCTTGATTATCCCTTTTCTCCAATTCCTCCTCCTCCATTACCTGTTTTGGATGTTGGGAATTGAGAAATAAACCAATTGAATCAGATACAAACAGAAATAGAAGAAGACTAAACTCAAAACTAAATAAGCGGTAACAAATTAAAATCTGTTACCGCTTATTAATTTCAATCATCTATTAAAGATTTTTATACCATTTCCTCTCCACGTCTTTCTAATAATTCTCTCTCTACTTTAGCCATCGTTTCACCATCTAACTTATAGAAAAACATCAATGCCATTGCTGCAAAGAAAAAGATAGCTGGAGCGATATTCCATGAAATACTAATTCCTTGAAGTGTTTCAACTGTTTGTTCTGTATCTTTTATAAAACCATAGTATGCTAAAATGAATCCTGGAATTGCTCCGCCTATTGCTGAACCCGTTTTCAAGGCAAACATCGAAGCCGAAACCGTTAATCCTGCACTATTATTTCCTGAAAGCCATTCTCCATATTCTGCACAATCTGTGTACATCGAAAATAGCAAAGTAATAATGACACCAAAAGCAAAAATACCTACAGTATAAGCAAGAAGTGTAGGAATATATTGGTCAACTGGGACGAAATAAGTTGCCAAGATTGAAACACCAAACACAAAATTCATAAAAATCATCAATCTTCGTTTATCAAAAAACTTTAATAGCGAAGGTGTAATCAATGCTCCAATTAATTGACCAACAAAACCCATTGTGATAATTAATGAAGTTCTATCCATCCACCAAAGTATTTTTTCATCTCCATATGCCATATTGTATTTCGTAAAAAATGCAGTTGAAGAAATTCGCATTACTAAACCAACCACAATTAAAATACTACAAATTGCTAAAATTATCCAAGAAACATTCTGAAGTAATATCGATAAATCCTCTGAAATTCGAGTTTCATGCTTTTTAGGTTTCACACGTTCTTTGGTAGAAAAGAAGGTAAATAGGAAAAATACAATAGTTAAAACAGCGAATAATAAAATCGTTAAGCGAAAGCCTAATAATTCATTTCCACCACCAAGCCAAGCTACCAAAGGCTTAACAGAAGCACCAACCGATAATGTCCCCAATGAGGCAAATATAAATCGGTATTGTGTTGCTTTTGTACGTTCTTCTGCCAATGGCGAAATCACTGCTAATAAAGCAGAATAAGGAACATTAATCGCTGTATAAGCTAACATTATCAAAGAATAGGAAACATAAGCAAATATCAATTTTCCAGACTGTGATAAGTCAGGACCTAAGAATAATAAATATCCCAAAAGTGCATAAGGCACAGCAACCCATAAAATATATGGTCGATATTTTCCCCATTTTGTATTGGTTCTATCGGCAATAATTCCCATTGCAGGGTCACTAAATGTATCAATAATTCTTGTAACTAAAAACATCGTTGCAACTCCTGCTGGTGCAATTCCCCAAACATCTACATAGTAATACAATAGAAAAATATTGAAAAATCCCATGTAGAAATTCGATGCCATATCACCGACTCCATAACCGACTTTTTCAAGAAACGATAAAGGTGCTGTATTTGATTGCTTACTCATAATTTGGTTTTATTTTATAATTAGTTCTAATAAACGAAGTTACAAAAATGAAAGGTTAAACAAAATCTTTGATTAAAAATGGAGTTTTTCTAAATACTTCATCAATTTTTAATCAGCTTATTTTAAGCTATTTAATAGCTCGAAGAAAAGTAATTCAACGAATATCTAAATATATAATTCGATAAACCATCGTATT
>CAZEOC010000272.1:0-5908 GCA_964513525.1 uncultured Saprospiraceae bacterium
CTATACTAATTTAACAACGATTATGCTTATTCAGCAATGATATTATAAAAATAATAATAAAACGATTTGCTCTATTAATTCATTCAACGGAGCTTTTTTCTATTAGTCGCACATTAATAAAATCTTTTTTGTCATCAAATCAAATTTATTTAACTTGGAAATTAATGTGTTTTATTATTAAAAATAAATTTTATCCGAAAATGAGAAAAGTAATTACTTTAATGATTGCCTTATTATCTCTTACATTTAATAGCTTTTCGCAAGAAAGCTTTATTGATACTAACCAAGATTATTGGACAATCACAAATCGTAAAAGCATTGTTTGGGATTTGACAAAAACAGCCGCTCTACCTCATAAAGAAAACATCGAAATGGCGGGAAAAAATGTTGCTTCAATTATTTATTATGATATTGATACAAACAAAAACGTTTCCATTACAAGAGATGTTATTTTTCCACAATTACGGACTTTCAATAAAACTAATGAACCAGATTGGAAAAAATATCGAGCTTATTTTAGAAGAAGTATTTCCGAAACCATACAACCAATTATTAGTCATGATAAAAAAACAATAGTTCCCGCTGTCGTTGATTCAATTGAAATCAATGGTATGATTACCTTCTATTATCACTCTGTGAATGGCTTGAAAATCACAAAAACACTTTATCCATCAATGGAAAATCGTTTTTTGGTAGAAAAGTGGTCGGTTGAAAATATAAATCCAAACGAAGTTAAAATTGATATAGCAAACTGTCAGCTAAAGCAAATAGAAATCGGATATAAAGGAAGCTATACTTTTCAAGTATTTAGTAATGCAAAATCGAGTATAAAGCTAAAATCAAAAGCCGTTTATGAATTCCCAGTATATTATGGTGCAACTATGAATGAAGAAAAATCAACTAATTTTGATTATAAAGTTGCTTTAATGCAACGTCAACAATTTATCAAAAAAATGGCTAATCAATTGGTTATTAGAACACCGAATAAGATATTGAATCAGCTCTTTTACTTTTCAAAAATTCGAGCTTCTGAAAGTATTTATAATTCTTCAATGGGATTGATTCATTCGCCTGGTGGCGGAAATTACTACCTCGGAACTTGGGCAAATGATCAAGTGGAATATAGTGGTCCATTTTTTCCATATTTAGGTTACGAAACTGGTAATATCGCAGCTTATAATACTTATAAAATGTTTTTGAAAAATATTCCGAAAGATGGTTCTCATATTCCTTATGCTTTTGAGATGGATGGAAATTTTCCGATGAAGCACCTTGATAGAGGTGATGCGGCAATGATTGCTTATGGAACCGCACATTATGCCTTAGCAAATGGCGATAAAGCAGTAGCTAAAGAACTTTGGGAATTGATAGAATGGTCATTAGAATATTGTCATAATAATAGGAATAAAGCAGGTGTTGTTGTATCGGAATCAGATGAAATGGAAGGAAGAATTGAAACTGGGACTGCAAATTTGTCAAGTTCAACACTATATTATGGAGGCTTAAAATATAGTATTCGGTTGGCGGAAGTCTTAGGTTATTCGCAAAAAGTCAAAATGTATAAAAAGCGAATGAAAGCAATGAAAAAGGTAATTAATACTTATTTCGCTGCAACAATGGAAGGTCACGAAACTTATAAATATTTTGAAGAAAATCAATATCTAAGACATTGGATATGTCTGCCTTTAAGTATGGGAATTGAGGATAAAAAGACAGGAACAATTGATGCTTTATTCCAAACTCTTTGGACAGAAAATGGTATTTTGGTAGAATATCAATTGGATGCAAAAGTAGAAGAAACAATGTTTTGGGATAGAGCAACACTTTACGCTTTACAAGGTGCAATGAAAGTTGGAGCAGTAGATTTAGCAACTGAAAAATTGGTTAGTTTTTCCAGAAAACGACTTTTAGGTAATCACGTTCCTTACGTGATTGAAGCTTATCCAGAAAATAATATGAAACATCTTTCGGCAGAAAGTGCCTTATATTGCCGAATTTTCACGGAAGGATTATTGGGGTTAGAAGTTATTGATTTTAATCGAATTCAACTAAAACCTAATTTACCAAATGATTGGGATTTTTTAGAATTACATGATTTGAGAATTGCTAATTTGAGAACAAGTATTAATATAGAACGAAATGGTGAATTATTGGATTTAACCGTCATTGTAGGAGAGCGAATTGTTTATGCTAAGTCGATAAAAGCAGGAACAGAATTAATTATTAATTTAAGATGATATTATTTATTAAAGTCGGTCAGTTCGGGTTTCTTACTGAGGTTTATTATTAAAATAAGGTCAATTTTTCTAATACTAAAGGAACCATAATCTTAAAATTAAAGTTTGGAAGCGTATAGAAAAATTGAAAACTATATAAAACCATGAGTAAAATATTTTTTACAGCAGATCATCATTTCGGACATGAGAACATTATTAAGTTCTGTAATCGGCCTTTTAAGGATGCGAAAGAAATGAACGAAGTATTAATTCAGCGTTGGAACGAAAAAATAAAACCAAATGATATGGTTTATCATTTGGGCGATGTTGCTTTGACTTATAAGGAAAATTTAGCTACGATTTTAGACCAATTAAATGGTAAAATTCACTTGATAGTTGGCAATCATGAGGGCGCAGCTTTACAAAATAAAAAGCGATTTCAGTGGGTGAAAGAATATTACGAACTGAAAGTCAAAGATTCTGATTGCGCAAATGGCGTTCAGCGAATAATGTTATTTCATTATGCGATGAGAACTTGGCGAGGTGCAGGAAGAGGAAATTGGCATTTATACGGACATTCACACGGAAATTTATCCGATGACCCGAATGCTTTGGCTTTTGATGTTGGTGTAGATTGCCACGATTTTTATCCGCTTTCTTATGAGGAAGTGAAAGAAATTATGAGTCGAAAAACTTGGGTTTCGCCGTTTGAGAAAAGGTAAATTGTTAAAAAGAGTTATTTGACTTTTCTTCTTATTTATTTCTACCAACCTGAAAGATTAATCATTTTCTTACAGAAAATAAATAACCTTTCAGATTTAATTTCTCTCAATAATTATAAGTTTTAAAGGCGATTCTCGATTTCAAAAAAGCAACAACTTTTGAATTGATTTTGATAAGCTAATTGAATTCTGTATTCGACATTCTACTTTAAATGAAATCTCATTATTTTACCAATTCATAGAATTGCTGTCAACTTATAGTTAACAAAAAATAAAAATGCGGCTTTGATTTATAAATCAAAGCCGCATTTGGTTAAATAGCAAGTTCTCCAGTTCCCATTTTTACTGCATATAATTGAGGATAATATTCCTTGAATTTGTTAGCAATAAATGCTAAGGGTAAATCTTCAAAATGTCCATAATCTTCTAAATATTCCATGAATTTTTTATCATCATTATTATACTCTTGCAAAATAGAATCTTCTGTTCCGTCAAATTCTAAAGGAGCGACATTATATCGTTCACATAATTCTCTATTGAAAGTTGGCGAACATTTCACCCATTTGTCATTATGAAAAACTTCCGCTAATCCGTGCGGCGTGAGTTCGTTTGTTCCCATGATTTCGATTAATCTTTCCGCAGCAATATGGTTAGAAACTTTGGCTAAACGAATTCGAGCAGGAATATCTAAGGCTCTCAAACAAGTGACAAGAAGTACTGCTTTGTCAATACAATGTGCATTGACTTTAGTAGCGATATAACTTGCAGTATAATGATTTGGTGTTGATCCAATGTTGTAAGCATTGTATCGCCAACCATCTCTAATTCTAAGATATAATTGTTTAATTTTTTCTTGCTCTGTTAGTAAATCTCTAAACGGTTCAATGATTTCTTGAATGACTGGATTATTGAAATCATAAAAATAAGTCGCTTTGGTATAATTCATTTTTTGTAGATTTTTTAGAAAGTCCATTCAGTTTAGAACTAAATGGACTTTCTAATATTAAATTTGGCAAAGGCGAAATCGTTCGTTCTACTTCAATTTCACTTTTCCAACCACATAATTTCCTAATGCTTTCCCCTGTACAACTCCATTATCAATTGCTGGTCGATAATGAATTCCACCATACAATCGACTTACCGCAGCTTCGCCAGAAGCATCATAAAATGATTTGAAAGAACGAGTTGGTAAACCATATTCTTCTTCAGAGGTATCATCAAAAGCAAAATCATCGCCATAAATACTCGTCAAAGCAACCGCAGCAGCAGAAGATATTACACTATGTCCGCTCGTATATTCTGGAAACGGTGGCGTTTGTAAAAGTGGTAACCAATCTTCATCAATATATTTATTGATAATCGTCTCTGGTCGTACCAAATTACTACGATATTTTTCATCCCAACAACTGATAAAACCATCAGCTAAAGCAATAGAAGTCATCGTATACGCTTCCAAAGATTCTATAAAATTTGACTTTTCCTGTCTTGCGGCAATTGATATAATATTTATCCAATGTCCACCTGGCGTTATCTTTTTTGTCGCATACATTAAGTGTGCTTTATGTGTAGAAACATAAGGATTACAATCCCAAAATTGAGCAATAGCTTTATTTTCTTTCGTCATATTTTTTCCAACTTCATAGACTTCCATCAATTCTTTATAGAATAAAGAACTTTTATCTAAACTATATTCTGTTGGAAAATCTGGTTGAAATTGTTGCGCAGAATCTATTGCAAAAGGACGGATTTTGTTCCAACTCGGTTCTATACCTTCCATATAATCTGGTGGTGTCGGTTGCCAACGAGTCGCGTCATCCAAATTGACTTCAAATTTTGGAAAAGTTCGAGTTTGTTTATAATTATCTCCATTTGCCCAATCCAAAACATGTTTGGCGACAACTTCTCCATAAGCAATCGAATTTTCATAAACCTCAGCAGGAATTCCTTTTTCCTTCATTTCTTCAAAAATTTCTGCTTCAAAAGCGACAATCTTATCTTCTGAAAATATCAAAGCTTTTCCAACCGTCAACATTGCTCGAACACTCGACAAGGCATAACAAACCTCATTTTCTGGTTTTGGTACAGTTTCAAATCCAGTTACTTGACCAGCTAATGTTTTATAGGTTTCATCATTAATTTGCATCGCTTCATATCCTGCAATACTCGTGTACGCATAAATTCGACTTGCAACTGGTGGCGAAAAAATATCGTGTACAATTACATCCGTTACTTTTTTCATCGTACGATGTACAAATTCCGCATCCGCAGTATCTTCTTGAAAATTCGGATTAGAACTTTCACAACTTAGCATTAAAATTATTGGTAAAATATATAGTAATTTTCTCATCTTCTGGTTTCTGGTTTCTGGTTTCTGGTTTCTGGATACCAACTAATAAACTCTAAAAAATTCATTAAAAATTAATATTTAATAATAAAATCTCCAATGTTCAAACTTCTTTAGAGTAACTAGAATCTAGTATCCAGCGACCAGTATTTAACAATCACAATCGTAATAAGATTCACCAAAGAAAAACTCTACTTGATCCATAGATTCAATTTTTGGAACTAACATCCAATTGAATGAATAATTTGGACAATTGGTAGAACTACATTGTCTTTGATTGATAAATTTATTATAAAAAGCATAAGTAGAATCTGTTGTTGCTACAAAACGTTGTGTAGCAAATTGATCACATTGCAATACAAAGAATCGACCAATCAAACTATATTTATTAAAGTCAATTCCTGGAAAAACACAACCATCACATTCATTATCATCCGCCAAATCTTTCATTACTTGATAAGCGGAATCACTATTAATAAATATTTTAGTATCTGATGGTAAAGAATCAAAAGCAGTTTCATTTACAATCAAATCCTCAGTAAAATAAACAATACTATCTACATTTCTCAAGTCATCAAATATTTCTAAATTATCAACTGTAATTCCAGTATTTTTTAAGTTCACCT
>CAZEOC010000273.1:0-5878 GCA_964513525.1 uncultured Saprospiraceae bacterium
AAGGCTTAAATTTTGATATTCTTATAGGAATTTCTGCTCCATTTATGGCTTATTTCGTATTCCGAAATGAGGTGAAGCCTATATTATTGGCGAAAACTTGGAATGTTTTAGGCATTTTTATGATACTTTTTGTCGCCTTTATCATCGCTTCAGGCTTTTATCAACCTCAAATTTGGGGAAGCGAAACTCCGCTTGTGAAATTTGACTTTGTTAAAATGCCTTATTTATTGATTGCTGGATTTTTAGCGCCTTCGGGGATTTTTATGCACGTTGTTTCTTTGATGCAATTAAGTAGAAATCAAGGAAGTTAAATATTACAATTTATTAATAAATAGAGTATTAACTTTGCAATTCACTCACCAGAATAAAAGTTATAATTATAAATTGCTCCCTGTATTAGTTTTATAATTTAGGGAGCAAAAAGTCCTATTCTATAATACAGTTTGTTTAAACAAAGCAGAAATGAATAAATATTTACTAATATTTGGCTTATTATGTATTCATGTAATGGCATATAGTCAAGTTCCTTTCAATTGTACAGGAGATTTCTATACTTCTTTGACCAATTCAGGTTCCAGTTCTCTGAGTAAAGTAACAGTTGATGCAAATGGAAATGTAGTATTCACAACAATTAACAATAATGTTGGTGCATCAGTAAATGCAATTGGTTATCGAGTTACTGATAATTTAATTTATGGTGTAAATCCAACAACTGAAAATTTATATCGAATAGATGCAAATGGAAATGCTACTTTTCTAACGAATTTAGGTTCAATCAACTCTTCATATGCTTATTTCGCAGGTGATGTAACTCCAGATGGAAATTTTTTAGTGATTATCGGTCGTTCTGGTTTTGGAACGAGTATAAGTAGAAACTTAGTGAAAATTGATTTGAATTCACCAACCTATGCGACAACTTCAATTTCCTTAATTGACGCTGCGACAGGAAGTTTAAACTCTTCTGTTTATATGTCAGATATTGCCTTTGATCCAATCACTGGTGTTTTGTATGGTTATGATAATAACAATAAGCGATTAGTAACAATTGATATGGCTTCTGGTGGAATCAATTCCAGTTTATATCCAACTACTTCTGCTTGGCTTTTAGGAGCGATGTTTTTTGATGCCTCGGGAGAATTATTTGGTTATGGTAGAAATCAAAATAACAATACGCAAGATGACTTTTTCTATGTAGATATTAATACTGGTGTAACTACTTTTCTAACAACTGGTCCAGGAGCGAGTGGAAATGATGGTTGTTCTTGTCCATTTACGGTAGATTTTAGGTTACGATTAGTACAAGATACGATTCGACAATGTGAAGAATTTGATTTAAGATATCAGATTGTTAATACGACAGGATTAACTCAAAGTGGTTTGGGGATTTTGGATACATTACCAAATGGTTTTATTATCACTCAAATTGTAACTAACCCTTTTGGAGGAACAGTTAATGGTGTTGGAACAAATGAAATTAATGCTTCCAACTTGACGGCTCCTTTAGGGACTACAACTTTACGTGTTCGTGTAAGAGCTCCTGCAACGGCTTTTGGAAGTTATCATAGTCAAGGTAGATTAACAGGTTTACCAATATTTGTAGGTGGTTCATTAGTTTCTGATGATCCTTCAACTTATCTTCAAGATGACTCAACTGAAATGTTAGTCTTTCCATCGGAATTAGGAGAAAATATTTTGACTTGTAATTATGATACCATTAATATTGGGATTGATTCGATAAATGGCGCTTCATATATGTGGAATACTCTGGAGAATGCTACAAATATTGATGTTACGCAATCGAATGATTATATATTGACTATTTCTAATGGAACTTGTATGGTTTCTGATACGATTAATGTTTCTTTTATGGATACAGAATTGGAATTAGGAAATGATACAACTATCTGTATAGGAGATACTTTAACTTTAGATGCTTTTCATCCAAATGTTACTTATCAATGGCAAGATGGTTCTACGAATGCTACTTTCCCTGCCTCAACTCCAGGTACTTACTGGGTAGAAATTACCGATTCAATTAATTGTACATTGAGAGATTCAATTATTATTGGAAATCATCCTTTTACTCAAGTAGATTTAGGCGCTGATTTGATGTACGTTTGTGATAGTGCAATGTCTTTTACGGTTTATCCGAATTATACAACTGGCGGATTTTTATGGGAAGATGGCTCTACTAATAATACATTTTCTGCGGCAACAATTGGCGATTATTCGGTGATTTATACAGATGCTAATACTTGTACAAGTACTGATACAATGAATCTTTACGCACCACCAGTTCCGATGGTGAATTTAGGAATTGATACGATTTTGTGTTATGGAGATTCTTTGACTTTGGATGCTTCTCAGCCATATAATAGAAGTGTTGTTTGGCAAGATGGTTCTACAAATTCTACTTTCTTGATTAATAGTAATATGAATGGAACATACCATGTTGAATTGACAGATACAAATGGTTGTCAAGCATTCGATACAATTACTGTTTTGTATAATCATGTTACGCCACTTTTGAGAATGGATACTTCGATTTGTTTCTCTGAAAACATTACAGTTGATGGAACTTATGCAGAAGCAAATATTTCTTATTTATGGAGTAATGGAGCAACAACACCAACAATTACAGTTAATCAAGATACAACTTATTGGATGGAGTTAACGGATTCGATTGGTTGTCAAGGTTCAGATACTTTTAATTTATTTCATCATCCAATTACTGATTTAGGAACGGATATTAGTTTCGTTTGTGATAGTATTTTTGAACCATTAGAACCAGGTGTAACGCATGGTACTTTCTTATGGCATGATGGCTCAACGGATTCTATTTTTGTGCCTTCATCACAAGGAACCTATTGGGTAGAAATCACAGATACAAATGGTTGTTATAGTACAGATACCGTTACTTTAGTTCCTGTAACCAGTCCGATTGCGGATATTGGTTTGGATACCAATATTTGTATTGGTCAAACTGCTGTTTTAGATGCATCGACTGATTTCATTAGAGCTTATGTTTGGCAAGATAGTTCAGGTTTAGCGACTTTCAATGCAATTGCCACAGGCGAATATATTGTAGAAGTAATAGATAGTAATGGTTGTAATGATTTTGATACAGCAATGGTTTGGGTAAATGAAGTCATACCAGATATTGGTCCAGACACGTCGATATGTGACCAAACTCAACTTTTATTGAATGCTACTCAACCAAATATGATTGCTTATCAATGGCAAGATGGTTCAACGAATACTACTTTTTCTGCTGCAACGGGTTTATATCATGTGACTTTGACAGATACTTTGGGTTGCCAAGGTTCAGATTCTATAAATATTACTTATCGACAAACCGCCGATTTAGGTATGGACTTTAGCTTTATTTGTGATAGCGTCACCTTTACGCTTTCCGCAAACATTGCAGGAACATATCAATGGAGTACAGGACAGATTGATTCTACCGTTTTGAATTCTGTTCCAAGTGATTATAGTGTTACCATTACAGATGTAGAAGGTTGTATTAGTTCAGATACGATTACTGTTACACAGATTACTTATCCGACGGTTAGTTTAGGAAACGATACGACTTATTGTATCGGACAAAGCTATTTATTAGACGCAACAGAACCATTTGTAAGAAGTTATGAATGGCAAGATGGAAGTACAAATAATACTTTATTAACCAATTCAACTGGATTATATCATGTAGAATTAATTGATAGTTTTGGATGTAAAATATCTGATTCTGTGATGGTTTATGTCAATGAAGTGATTGTTAACTTAGGAAATGATACAACGATTTGTCATGATGCAATGGTAATATATAATGTAATGCAACCGAACATGACTTACTTATGGCAAGATGGTTCAACGAATAGTAGTTTTGTTGTAACTTCTCCAGGTGTTTATTCTGTAACGGTTACTGATACAATCGGTTGTAATGATTCGGATGCTGTTGAACTTAGTGAGTTTGATGTAATTGACTTGGGAATAGATAGATTATTCAAATGTGATAGTTCAGAAATTACAGTTATTCCAAATTTATTGACAGGAACGTATCAATGGCAAGATTTATCAACTTCTTCAACTTATGTTTCAACAGAACCAGAAACAGTTTTTGTTACTTATGTTGATGCAAATAACTGTGTGAGTTATGATACGATGAATGTCGTTGCTCCACCAGTTCCGCCGATTGATTTAGGCCCAACGGATACGGTTATTTGTGAAAATATTATCCATACGATGTCTATTTTTGATGGCGTAGGAAGAAGCTATTTATGGCAAGATGGTTCAACGAATGATAACTTTAGTGTAAGTGTTGCTGGAGTTTATTATGCAGAAATCACGGATACAAATGGTTGTACGAATTCAGATACGATTAATATAGAATATTTCTTGAATGAAGATTTAGACTTAGGAAATGATACCTTGATTTGTGAAAATATCGCTTGGCCGATTTCATTAAACGTAACAAATGCGGTGCGTTATGAATGGCAAGATGGTGCAACGGGTGCAGATTATACGATTGCAACAGATGGAACTTACTGGGTTAATGCTTATGATATTACGGATTGTCCGATAAGTGATACAATTATTGTAACGACAGAACCTGTTCCGAGTGAGATTTTATATTTGCCTTCTGATACAACGGTTTGTAAAAATAACGTGATTACACTAAGTGCATATTCTCCGAATGCGACGGATTATTTTTGGGAAGGAGAACAAGCATTCTATGAACAAAATGACCCTTTTGACACGACGTTTTTAGTGACTTATCCTGGAACATATGAATTAATGGCGAGTAATCGTTGTGCAGGAATTACACAATTTGTAGAAGTAATTGAAGAAGATTGTGGTTGTTATCCTTTTGTTCCAACAGGATTTACACCGAATAACGATGGCAATAATGACTTGTTCAAAGTCTTTACTAACTGTATTATTCAAGATTATGAAATGTCGGTTTATGACCGTTGGGGGAATTTGATGTTCCTTTCTACAGATATAGATGAAGGTTGGGACGGTACGGCACGAGGACAGGAATTACAAATAGGCGTTTATGTTTGGCAAATGCGTTTCTCTTCTTTAGATGAACGTGGAGTTTTGACTGAACAAGTGCAAACTGGTGATGTAACTTTGGTGAAGTAAAAAATAGAAACTCGCTCGTTATCATAAAATAAAAAACCAAAAGTTATCAAGTTTTTGAACTTGTACTTTTGGTTTTTTATGTTAAAAAGAAAGACTGATTAGTATTAATATGATAAACCTTTAGTTTTGACTAATTAATTCCTTTTCACTCGCTCTAAAAACTTCGTATCATCATCGCCACACAACCAACGGATAACATTTTTACTCCAAATCTCTTCGTGTTGTTTTTTATTAATAATACCTTCTTCTACGGCTAAATCCAATAATTTCCCTGGATAAGAAGACTGACGTTCTGATTCCATTTCGCCGAGCGGATAAGGGTCATCTAAACCCATCAAAATTTGGTCTGTTCCTTCTTGACGTTTAATCATTAATTCAAATGAAAGTGTGTCATGTACTAAGGTGTCAAAGAAAATATTTGGATGTCCAAGTGCTTTTCGAGGTCGAGTTTTGCCTTCAAATAAATCTGGTCGTCCATCAAAACCTTGCGTTCTACGACCAATATTTAAGTGATTCAATTGTCCACCATGAGCAAAACAAGTTCGGATATTTGGATACTTTTCATACAAACCATTTAGCGTATAAAAATGGTAAGCATCTGCACATTGGGCAATCATCCAAATCAAGTGAAAGCGCCAAGCCGTATTTTCTAACTTAATGAACTTCTCGCCATCATAAGGATGCACTTCAACGGCTAAATTATACTTATTAGCCAACTCCAAAATGGGAG
>CAZEOC010000274.1:0-5829 GCA_964513525.1 uncultured Saprospiraceae bacterium
GTTCGATTCCCCTACGGGCTACCAAATCTAATTAGAAATTAGGAATGACTAATTAGATTTTTTTAAAAGATTATGAATTAATTATTGATTTATAAGTATTCATTCCAAACCAATATTGGCCCGTTCGTCTAGGGGTTAGGACGCCAGGTTTTCATCCTGGTAACAGGGGTTCGATTCCCCTACGGGCTACATTTTTTTTTTGCCACTTCAAAACTTTGGAGTGGTTTTTTTATGTCTATTTTTAATCATTGTTTATTCTGTTTTCTATAAATACTTCTGGGATAATCTTGAATTTTGACAGTATCACTTTGTAATTCTTTGAGTGCATCTTTCGCAATCCAAATAGCTGATTTAGAGTTAATTAACATAATTTCTTTCGCAAATTCAATAGCTTTTTGTTTTAAATCATTATTCCTTTTTCCAATACTTCTTAATGCCCAATTCACTGCTTTTTTTACATAAACTCTTTCATCGGTTGCTTCTCTAATAATAATTGGGAAGAAAGATTGAAAGACTTCATTTGTTGTTTTCTTATTCGCAAAACCATAAGCAGCCATAATCGTAAAACCAGCTCGTTTTTCAAATTCTGCTTCTCTGGTTGTCCAATCATTTATTTTTGAAAGTGCTAAGTCAGAATATTTGAATAAACCCATACAAAAGGAATCTGTAATTTCCCAGTTTTCAAAAGTTTGTACCCATTTTTCCATTAGTTCATCGGTTACATCTTTTGGATTGAATATTTTGGAACATAACAAGCGACATTCATAAATATTGGTATCAAATAGTGCTAAAGCTAATTCGTTATTAGTGCCAATCTCTTTAGCCAATATTTTTAAATCTCGATGATAAACGCCAATTGCATTGTTAGCGATAACGCCGAATTTCTTTTGTTTAAATATTACTTTTTCAGGTTCTGCTATTTCATCTAATCGTTTTAATACTGCTTGTAAATCCATAAATAGCTATTTATTAATAATCTAATACAAAAAAAGTCACTTCGAATGAACGAAGTGACTTCCAAAATTATCTTAAATAAGATGATTTTTATTTATTAACTACAAAACGCTTAATAGCATGTCCTTTATCTGTATCAATACTGATAAAGTAAGTTCCGCTTGCATAGTTGTTTAAATCAAATTTAACTTGTTCGTTCTGAACATTAGATAAATTACGAGTTTCTACGATTTGACCTGCTGTATTGTAAATTACAAAACGAGCATTTTCAGTTACTTCTTCTAATTCTACAGTTGCATTAATAAAATCAACAGCAGGATTAGGGAAAATAGTGAATGCAGATTCTGGAAGTGTAATTTCAGCAGAATTTGTCGTAAATACAGTTTGTGTTTTTAAACCAACTAATGGAGTTGGATTACTTGCAAAGTTCTGAATTGTATTGTATGTATTTGAGTTTCCAATATCTAAGAAACTACCAACACGGTCAACTCCTTGTAAACCTGCTGCAAAATCAGCTGCACTATAATTTTCATTATAACTTACTAATGCAAATAGGTTTTCAGTTGCAGAAGCAACATAACGCACAGATACTAAATAGTTAGTATTAGATTCCATTTGGTATAATGGAGTTATTCCTACAAAGTTATTAATTGGAACTTCTAAGATAGCATCATTTTCAGAAGCACCAGCAAATGTATGTGTTCCGAAAGCTAATGTTGTTCTTTCTGTTTGTTCAATTTGACCATTTCCATCAGCATCAACATAAGATTCTAAAAATACATCAACTGATAAACCTGCTAAATCGTCTGCATTAGCAACACCAAATGTGATGTGACTTGCGTATCGAGCAGTTGTATCTAAATTATTATTTCCATCAATTACAGTTCCTAAATGATTCATATAAGAAGTACCAAATGTCCAACTATTACTTGCACCTGGAGCGATAGAAGAAAATTGAGGGCTTTCTCCTTTGCTAAATTCATCAGCTGTAACATCAAAATCAAAAGAAGTTGAAGATAGAATATTAGTTGAAGAAGGATATGAAACTGAAGAATCAGAAGTCAAAGTATATGTAGCTGTATATTGTTCAACGATTGTATCTGGAACGAAAAAAGCTGTGAATAACTGATTTTCTGTTGTATCACTTGGAGCCATTGAACCATAAGAAGTTGAAGCAGTAAATACAGACGCTCCAGAAGAGTTTGTTACATCTACACTTAAAGTTACATTATCTTGTGTTTGAGAACCAACATTTGCAACATCAGCTAAAAAACGAATCGTATCTGCTTGATATTGAGGCGTTTTGTATGAAGGCGCAATAGCATAAAAACTATTTGCAATTGTCATAGCATGTTCTGGTGTTTTGATGATTGCAACATCATCAATAATCCATTGGTAAAAATTCATAGATCCACGGAATCTAACTTGAACTGTAGCACTTCCGCTTGCACCTGGCAAATTAATTATTCTTTTATCATCAGCAGCTTGACCAACTCCTTGTTGGATTAGTGCAGTTTCATTAATATCTACTTCATCTGTCCAAGTCATTCCACCATCAATAGAGTATGAAAAATAACAATCACGTACTGTGAAACCTCTAAAAGATTGGTAAAATCTAATTGATACAGGTTCTGTGATACCTGATAAATCAAGTACTGGAGAAACAACTTCACCATCATTAACTGGATATGGTGCTGCTGGTAAATTTGCGCCAACACCTAATGTTGTGATATAATCAGAATCAAAAAGAAGTACACCATTAGCAGAAGTAGGAGAACTAATTGTACGAGTTCCGAATGCTCCATTAGAGGTTGCATCTGCTTCGATAATCCATTCAGCAGTTTCACCAACTGCTGTTGCAGCTGAATTAGAAACAGTTGTCCAACCATTAAATCCGTTACCAAAATCTTCTGAATAATAAACAGTTTCAACGTATTGAGCATTCATTGTATTTACACAAAAAAGCCCTAAGCATAATAAGAAAGATAAATGTTTCTTCATAATAGTTAAATTAAAAAAGTGTAATTAGATAATAGTTAGTAATAGTATTAATATGATTTATTCAAGGATTAGAATAAATTTATTTTTTTCCTCTTAAATTGAGGAGAAACAAAATTATGAAATAGTTTAGAGATTATCCAAAAAAAGTTTTTGATTTTATGCTGATTGACGACTATTTATATCATTTAATCATGCAAAATCAGTATTTTATCGACTATTTAGGCTGTAAGATAAAATTTTTGAAGGAAATGAAAATGTCTAAATTTCGTATTTTAGTAAGGTGAATTTTAATAGTTAAGTCGAATTTGGTATTATTGCAAACCACTTAATTATTTATTTTACTTATAAATAAAAATAATCAAAGAACTCGACTTCATATCATGGCAAAAAGAGATAAAAATTCAGCTAAAAATCGTTCGGCAAAAAAAAGTACTCCTAAAAAGGGAACTCAAAGTATCAAATTTGATAAGAAATTATCCTTGGTAATTCCTTGCTATAATGAATCTAATCGCATTTCTAATTTAGTGAATGCGTTAAAAACTTTCGATACTAAGTGGTCTAATAACTACGAAGTAATCGTAGTAGATGATGGAAGTAGCGATGATACTGCTGCTAAAGCTGAAAAAGCTTTAGATGGATTGTTATCAAAAGCCGAGAAAGTTGAAGTACTCAAATTAGATAGAAATCTTGGTAAAGGTGGAGCATTACAAAAAGGAATAGAATTAGCCAGTGGTGATTTTATTTTGACTTTAGATGCAGATATGGCTACTAAACCAACGATGTTACAGAATTGGTTACGTCAGCTTCCAAATAAAACTTTTGCGAATAATGAAATACTTATCGGTTCGAGAGAACATAAAGATTCTGATATTGATGCCAAGGGGAATCGAAAAATTCTTGGTCGTATATTTAATGGCTTAACACAAATGGTAACACCATTAAATATAAAAGATACGCAATGTGGATTCAAATTATATCCAGCAGCTATTGCGAAAGAATTATTTTCAAATTTGAGTTCAAAAGGTTGGGCACATGATGTAGAAGTACTTTATAAAGCTCAATTAAAAGGATATGAAATCAAATCTTTGCCTGTAAAGTGGCAACATATTGATGGCGAAAAAATCAATGTTGGAAGTGATGGTTTGAAAATGGTTTTTCAAACGATTCTGATTAGTTGGAGAGAAAAGTTCAATTGGTTTTTTGTTGCTCCTTTTAAGGATAAATCAGCATCAACAGAACCAGCGTTCTATCGTTTTTTATTCGCTTTATTAGCAGTTGTATTATTAGTATTAATGCCAATGTTGAGTTCAGATTTTGGTATTTCTGGTGATGAGTTCGCACAGAAAATCTATGGAGAATTAATAGATAAGCATTTTGAAACTGATGGTGAATTTAAATTACCTGCGGAAAATCGTTCCTATCCTGAACAGAATGCTTTGACGATGAAACCAAACCTTTGGTATTATGGTGGTTTTTTCGATTATGTTGCAGCGGAGGTAAATAATATATTTCCTTCTTTTGATGATTATAATGTTCGCCATTTTCTAAATGCTTTTACTGGGTTTTTATTGATTTTCTTTACTGGATTATTGGGTAAAGAATTGACGAATAGTTGGAGAATGGGATTTTTTGCTGCTTTGATGGCTGCATTATCTCCAAGAATTTTTGGTCATTCTATGATGAATCCTAAGGATATTCCTTTTGCAGCAGCTTATGTTTTTGCAATATTGAATAGTGTTAGAATTGTAAAGCAATTACCAAATCCTGGGTTGAAACCTATGATTTATACTGCTTTAGGAATTGCGTTTGCGGTAAGTATTCGTATTGGAGGATTGATTTTGGTTGGAATGTTAGGCTTATTTGTTATTGCAGCATTTTTATGGAAATCAGAATTAAGAAAGCAATTGACTAATTTTTCATTAGTTGGTGGATTAATATTGAAATTATCGCTGGTTGTTATTAGCGGTTATATAGCTGGTTTAATGTTTTGGCCTTATGCTTTAGAAAATATTATTTCTAATCCATTCACGGCATTAGATGAAATGACAAATTTCTCTACAGGCATTCAAATGTTATTTGAAGGGAAACATTATTGGTCGGATAATTTGCCTTGGCATTATATTCCAAAATGGCAAATTATGGCTGCACCAATTGCGGTTTTAATTGGTTTTGTTTTGGCTTTTGTCTTATTATTCAAATCTAAGACTAAGAATATTGGATTACTATTTTTCTTGGTACTTTTTGCTGGTGTTTTTCCAATAGTTTATGCTTTAAGCCAAGATTCTGCGGTATATGATGGAATGCGTCAATTCTTATTTGTTTATCCGATGTTTGTGATTATAGCTGCTTTAGGTTGGTCATTATTAGCAAAAGTTGTAGAAAATAAAGCTGCAGAATATGGCACTTTAGCGATTTTATTAGTTTTGTTGGCATTGCCATTAAGTTGGATGATAAAAAATCATCCTTATCAATATGTTTATATTAATGAAGTTTTTGGTGGTGTAACTGCTACGGATTATGAAACGGATTATTGGATGACTTCGGGTAAAGAGTTGGTAAATTGGTTAATTACTAATGTTCCTGAAGCAACAACAGATGAAGATGTTTTAATTGCTTTATCAGATAATACAATGGCTTTAAAACATTATTTAAAACCTTATAGTGATGCTAAAAAATTACGTGCTACTTGGGTGAAATATGATAGAAGAGAAGACCGTGATGATTGGGATTATATGATTTCTTTCCACCGTTTTAAGAATGAAGGATTGATAGAAAGTGGTGCTTGGCCTTTGGGAGAAGTAATTCATGAAGTGAAAGTTGATGGTGTAACAATTGGCGCAATCTCTAACGAACGGATAATTTTGCGAAAGCTGG
>CAZEOC010000275.1:0-5825 GCA_964513525.1 uncultured Saprospiraceae bacterium
TTAATATTGTCTTTTGTCCAACCTTTTCCTTGTATAAATAATGGTCTAGAAATAAATGTAGCAGCTGCCATTGTTGTTCCTACAAAAGCTGCAACTAACATATTTCCACCTTCTACTTTCGGTACTGAAGGAATAAAGCCTTTTGCAATTTCTACAGGATCAGGTAAAACAACAAATAATGAAAGAATAAAAGACAATCCCATCAAGGAGACAAAAATGATTAATATTTTTTCAAAAACACCGTAATTCCCTTTCCAAAGTATCCAATACATCAAGCCAATAACGACAATTCCAATGCCTAAAACCCAAAAATATTCCTGTCCTTTCATCACAGGAAAGAATAAAGCAAGACTTTCAAATATGGCATTAGCTGATATTCCTAAAATACCAATAAGTGAATTCCATTGTCCTATTGAAATACCTATTATGATTAAAATCGCAATTACATTTCCATATTTCAAACGCTTTCTGAAAGCGTGTAAAGCTGTTTCTCCTGTAACCAAAGCATACCTTCCATAAGCTTCCATTAAAACCCAAGAAAATAAACAACTTAATAATAAAACCCAAAGTAATTGCATTCCATGTTCGCTACCCGCTTTTATCATGGAAGTTACGCTACCCGTACCAATTGTATATCCAATAGCGAATATACCTGGTCCAATTCCTAAAAGGAATTTCATGATCTTATTTAATACAGATGTTTTTTCTGGCATTTTGTTGGTTTTAAAAACCTGTTAAGTTTACTTTGTTAGTGTGAAACTTCTAATTCATAGTATTTCACTTTAGCATAAGATCCTTTATCTCTACTTTGAAAATAATTTCCTGCTTTGAAATAATTTTCAAAAATGCCCCACCTTTTAATACTTTCACTTTTATATTTGGCTCTATGAATCTTATTTAAAATAATTTCCATTTCCCCTTCCTTTACAATTACTTCTAATTGAAACTTTCTTTTTCCAACTTCTTGTGGGAAATTATATCCTTCATCATTTCCCCATGCATCTTCATGAAGTAATTCTTCATCTGTTGCATTCTTATCTTTTAATACTTTAGTTTTCACTCTAATTCTTCCTCTATCCCAATAAATTTTCAACATTGGAGGAGCATTATTATCATCTTCTCCAATCAAATCTCTCTGCTCATTAGTTAATCTACCGTGAATTTGCATAATGATTACTCGATGATATTTTCCATTTTCATCCTTTGTAACTTTAGGAACTGAAAGTACACCTCTCATGTATGCCCCATCTTTGAATGTCCAATTGACATTATTTTCTCCTGTAACCATTTGCTCTCTTAGCTCTGAACGAGAATACTTTGTATTTCTCGTAGTTGATGAAGGGTAAGCTTCAAAAACAATTGAACCATCAGTAGAATCATTATACATGAATGGTTTTAAAGTTTCATTATTTGCATAATCAAATATCTCAGGCGGTTCTACTTCAATCACTTTTCCATTAGATCCAGCTTTTGGAATTGTAACTTTCCAATGGCTTAAGTCAATATCAGCTATCTTCGGTTCTTTTTTTCCGTTTGCTAATTTTGCTGTACAACCATAGTTTAAAAATACCGTCGTTAATATTAATATGTAAAATATTTGTTTCATGTTTTTTATTCATTAAAAACCTATGAGGTTCTGAAAACCTCATAGGTTTATTTTTTAATGTGTAACTTCTAATTCGTAATATTTCACTTTTGCAAAAGCTTCATTATCAGTAGATGATAAGTAATTTCCTGCTTTAAAATAATTTTCGAAAATACCCCAACGTTGAATATGAACATCATCATAAACTTTAGTTGTTGTTTCATTTAATATAACTTCCATTTTACCATCAGAAGCAATTATTTCTAGTGTAAATGGTTCAAAATCTACTTGTTCTGGAAATGTGTATCCATCATCATCACCCCATGCATCTGTTTCCAAAGATTCTTCATAAGTATTATTTAAATCTTTTAAAACTTTAGTTTTAACTCTTATATATCCATTTGCCCAATAAATCTTTAATATTGGTGGTGCATTATTATCACTTTTACCTATCAATACTTTTTGAGCATCAGTCAATCTACCATGAATTTGCATTATAATAGTTCTGTAATATTCATCATTTGTATTTTTAGCCATTTCTTCCATAGCTAATTTTCCTTTCATTCTTCCTCCTTCAGCAAAGGTCCAGTTTACTTTACCATCTTCGCCATTCATTAATTCTCTTAACTCTGTTCTTGGGTAAGATGAATTTGTAGTTGTTGCTCCACCAGGATAAGTATGAAATACAATTGAACCATCATCAGTATCATTGTACATAAACTGTTGTAATGTTGAATTATTTGCATAATCCAAAATTTCTGGAGGATGTACTTCTATAGGAGAACCATCAGTATCTGCTATTGGTAAGGTTACTTTCCATTTTGTCAAATCAATATCAGGTAAAGTCCCTACATTAACCGGACGATGAATATAAGTTCCAGTTGGTCTTTCCAAATCATCATTACTGCAACCTAAAACAAGAAATACAACAAAGCCTATTAAATATTTCATTTTCATCAAAAAAGTATGAATACCTATTTCTTAATTAAATAGAATACTAATGAAAGTATCGAATAGCTTTTAAACTATTCGATACTTCAAAATAAACCTAATCTTCTGTAATAGTAAATGTATCTAAACGGCTTTCAACATCAACATTTGTAAAGTAAAGCGCTACTTCTGTAGTACCTGGAGGTGTTGTAAATGTAATAGAAGCTGATACATAATCACTTGCACCTGTTTGATCATTTAAAGAAACATGTGAAAGAGTTGCACCTGCAATAGCAGCCGGATCAGTAATATGACCATCTAAAACACTTACTTCAACTGAACCTACTGGAGAAGTTTTCATAGTGTAGTAAAAATCAATCGTATATTGTTTTTCAGCTTCAACTGTAATCAATTGATAACCGATTCTACTACCATCAGATGGCAGTTTAGCAGCTTTCACACCATCATGAATAGGACTTGAAGTAATTTGAATTACACCACCTAAATCACCATTTCTCCAATTATCTCTATAAGAATCTGCTCCTTCAATATCAAAGCCTGGGTTTAAAATTTCAGGTTCGAATGTATTAACAGGCTCTACTAAACTGATAGTTTGTGATGTAGTACTCGTTACACCTAAATTATCAGAAGCTGTCAATGAAACAGTATAATCACCATCTGCAGCATAAGTATGAGAAGGGTCACGATCTGTTGAAGTTGCTCCATCACCAAAATCCCATGCAAAAGTTGTTGCACTTACAGATGCATTAGAAAAGTCAATTTGCTTATAATCCGTATCTCTTGGAGAATATACAAAACTTGCTTCTGGTGGAGTCTGATCTTCTACAGAACCTGCTTCTGGAAGAACAAATCTATCATCACAAGAGATTGTCAAACCGACTAATAATATCATTACTAAGCCTAAAAAGCGGTAGTTTAAAATTGATTTATTATTACTCATTTTAATTATTTTGTTATTTTGTTAATTTATTTTCTCGATTAATAAAACTCCCTGTTTTTGATTTTTTTTTCAACCACAGGGAATGAAGCACTTTTCACATATTATTAACCAAATTTTATAAGTAATCCATACAAACTAAACCAAACGCACACTATGTGCGAATAGTCAATTTGTGGAATTTTATTATTAGTAACCTGGATTTTGTTCTAATTGATCTTGGCTAATATTAATCTCATTTTGAGGAATTGGTAATACCAAATCCGTCGCTGAGTAAGAATAACCATTTGCAATAGCAAAATCAGTTAAAATAGTAGTTGCTTTACCAAATCTGATTAAATCATATAATCTATGATTTTCAAAAGCTAATTCTACTCTTCTTTCATTCAATAACATATCTTTAGTCAAGCTACCTTGAGCTAATAACCACATTCCAGCTCTTTCACGAACTGCATTGTAAGAAGCAATTGCATCAGGATTCGATGTAGATTCTGCACCAGCCATAATTGCTTCAGCATACATTAAATGAACATCCGCTAAACGTAAAACAATCCAATCATTTCCACACAAACGTACATCAGATGAAGAAGTTAAGAACTTTCCAACTTCATTTACATCAGATGGATTTGTCAATACTGCTGCTCTCTCAGCTCCAGCAGAATCTGTAGCAAATGTTTTGAAATCATCTGTTTGATAGTTTAATCCACTTACTACACCACCAGCTGTCATCTCAAAAGAGAAATCTTGGCTTTCATTAGCATTATCATTAATGTATTGTATTGCAAATATAATTTCTGAATTCATTTCAGCATAAAATACATCCGAATAATCGTCAACTAATGCATAATCCGCATTATTCACAACCGCTGCTAATGCAGTTTCTGCACCAGCATAATCTCCTGTTGTTAATTTTACTTTACCTAAAAGAGCTTGAGCAGCTGCTTGTGTTGCTCTACCTTCAGTAGTTGCAGAACGAGCAGGTAATTGAGCTGCTGCAGTTTCTAAATCAGCAGTAATAAAACTATACACTTCACTTGCTGGATCTTGTGAGAAATAATCAGTATCTGTCTGAATAACTACTTTATCAAGTATTGGCACATTTCCAAAAGCACGTACTAAATTGAAGTGCCCCAAAGCTCTTGCAAATTTAGCTTCTCCTTCAAAGTTTCCACGAAGTGTTTCATCTGCTACTGCATCTAAATTTTCTAATATTCTGTTAGCACGGAAAATCACATTGTAATTAGCTGACCAATATTCACCAATTGTTTGGTTAGTTGGTTCTACATCAAAACTTTCAAATTGAGCCCAAATACCTTCACTTGACTTTGTTTCTGTATTATCAGAACGCATTTCTGTTAATGCAAATTCTCTCTGATAAACTTCTTGTAAACCATCATAAATTGCAATTACTCCTTGCTCAACTTCGTCAGCATTTGTATAAAATCCGTTATCTCCAATCGATGATAATGGTGGTGTATTTAAATATTTGTCAGAATCACAACTAACTAATGCTGTTGCAATAACTAATGTATATAATAATTTTTTAATCATGATTTTATTTTCTTAGAAGTTTCGATTTCATAATTATAAAAGTATTAGATTAGGAAATTGCGTATTTGCATACGCAAATCCCAAACAGTATTTAGACTTTTTTATTAATGAAATCGAAATCTTATTTTTTAATATTAATAAAGTAGCTACTCCTTCTATTATTAGAATCCTAAATTTAAACCGAAGTTTAATGTTCTATAAATTGGAGCAATACCTCTTTGGTAACCATAAGTTAAAGGAGTAGTATTTTCAACTCCTTCAGGATTATATCCTTCGTATCCTTCTGACATAATATAAAGTAAATTCTGCCCACCAGCATAAACTCTTAACTTACTGATTCCTTTATTTTTCAAATCGAAAGTATAACCTAAGTTAATATTTCTTAAAGAAACATAAGAAGCGTCTTGAATATCATCATTTGTAAAAATTCTCTGTACAACTAAATCAGCATCTTCGAAATCAGTTACATAATCTTGGTTACTTGAAAATTCATTTTTGATATACTGAGAAGAGATATTACGCACCTCTGCACCATGAGAACCTTGGAACATGAAAGTAAAATCAAATCCTTTATAGTTAATATTATTTGTAATGCTCCAAATAAAATCAGGATAAGGTGAACCTAATAAAGTTCTATCATCTGTATCAATAATACCGTCACCATTTAAGTCTTTCACATAGATATCTTGTGATTGAGCGTTAATAGGGAAGAATGGATTTCTAATTGATTCTAAAGGAATTTCTTTCTCAACTACATAACCATAGAATGTACCAGGACCTAAGTTTGTTTCTCCAGGAAAT
>CAZEOC010000276.1:0-1739 GCA_964513525.1 uncultured Saprospiraceae bacterium
CGGTTTTTTAGGTACTGCACAATGGCAACAATTTAATGATCCACAAGGTGGTTCCGTTTCTGATATTTTGAGTGTAGAAAGCAGGCTATTCATTGCAACTAATGGAGGAGTTTTTAAATCTGAAAATAATGGTTCCAATTGGACTTTGGTAAATAATGGATTTCCTAAAAATGCGTTTATTTGGACAATTGTTACTGATGGTACTAATCTCTACGCAAGTGTAGACCAAAACGGAATTTATAAATCTACAAATAATGGAAGCTCTTGGTTTCCAATAAATACGGGTATTGAATCTGAAACGTTTTATCAAATTTATGCGGAGAATAATAATATTATTGCCGCATATGCCAATGGGGGAATAACGTTTTCTAATGATGGTGGCTTAACTTGGAGTACGGGCTCAGGACCAATAAATAATATTTATTTTCAAGACTTTACATCCTTTAACAACAAAATTTATGGAGGTGGTTCCGCTTTATTTGAATCTTCTGACAATGGTGTTTCCTGGCAGGAGGTTATAATTCCAGGTCTTGGACCAAATGGAATTAGAGCACTTTATGCCAATGAAAATAAAATATATGCTGGAGATGATGATGACATCTTTGTGTATTCGGCAGATGTAGAAGTTTGGACAAAGATTGAATTAAATACCTTTGCGACTATTACTAGTATAGTTGAATTTGATAGTCAAATATATTTAATAGCTGCAAATAGAATTTATGTTTCAGATAATGATTTCCAAACGTTTACTGTACTTTCAAATCCTTTTGTTGAGCTTTCCCAAAATGATATTTATATAAACGAAGATGTCATTTTAACTGTAGGAATCAAAGGAGTATTCAAAACGGATGATGCAGGTTTAAATTGGTATGCAAGTAATGATGGTCTGGTTGCTTTAAATGTTGAGGCCTTGCTTGTGGATAATAATGATATTTATTTAGGGACTCCCTTTATTGGTTTTTACTATTCTGATGATGCTGGTTTAACATGGGAGTTACGCAATAATGGTTTGAATAATTTTTCTGCTAGAAGTATTAGTCAACTTTTATTAGTAAATGATGTTTTATATAGCATCACACAAGACGGTATCTATTCAAGTGCTAACAAAGGAGAGAATTGGATAAAACGTTTGTCTCCTCCTGGTGTTTACTCCATTTCAAATATCAGTTATGACAATGGTATTTTTTCATCTGTAACATACGGTAATGAGGTGTATTTATCATCTGATAATATGGAAAGTTGGACAACCAAGCCTATTGTAGGTTTAGGTTTTGAAACGAGTTTTAACCGCATAGTATTAAATGAAAACAAATTAGTATTAAGTACTGTTAATAACGAGTTGTTCATTTCTGAAGATCTTGGTGATACCTGGGCTAATATTACTATTCCAAATTCATTTGTTGCCACTTTGGATATTGATTTTATTGATGAGAAATTAATAGTTGCTACAAGTAGGGGTGTTTTTATCACAGATGATTTAGGCAGCACTTGGAGTATGCTAAATGGGCTAAATATTAGATTTAATGAAATAGAAGTAGTTAATGAGATAATCTATGGTGCAACAATTGATGGTCTTTATGCAACCAGACTAGATTTAACAGGTTGGTACCCCGTTAATGAAAATCTAGAAAGAGAATTAACTGAATTAGAATTGAACTCTACTACTATTTTTGGTGGTTCTTTTAGACAGGGCTTATGGAATTTGGGTAGGGACTTAGTAAATGTTCCCGAACAAAATC
>CAZEOC010000276.1:1749-5824 GCA_964513525.1 uncultured Saprospiraceae bacterium
ACAACTTGGAAAACCGACAACGAAGGTATTTCTGAAGATAATCAAATAACAATACCTATCTACGAAGCTAATCCATTCGCCGTACCGTTATACTATAATTATAACGTGGATTGGGGAGATGGCACAACAAGCGAAGGTTTATCAACTTCAGTGACTCATACTTACGCTGTGGCTGGTACTTATACTGTTGCAATAACAGGAAGTTTCCCGAGAATTTATTTTGGTGATTTTAATACTGAAACTGATAAACAAAAAATATTATCGATAGAACAATGGGGAGATATGGCCTGGTCATCTATGAGCAGAGCATTTTACAATTGTTCTAATTTAGATGTAAAGGCGCTCGATACGCCAAACTTGAGTAATTCAACTAATTTAAGCCAGATGTTTGAAGGTTGTTCTTCTTTAGTTGGCAATGAGTTATTTGGTAATTGGGATTTGAATAATGTGACTAGTACCCATGGAATGTTTAATGGAGCGTCCCAATTTAATCAGGCTATTGGTTCTTGGGATGTAAGTAATGTTCTCTATATGTCAACTATGTTCTATAAAGCGGCTGCTTTTAATCAAGACATTAGTTTATGGGATGTTAGTTCGGCGGAGTATTTATCACTAACATTTTCACAATCTTCGTTCAATCAACCTATTGGCTCGTGGGACGTAAGTAATGTTGTTGGTTTTGAAAGTATGTTCGCTCGAAATACAGCTTTTAATCAAGACATTTCTTCATGGAATACCGAAAATGCTAGAGGGATGCAAAACATGTTTTTGCAAGCTGATAGTTTTAATCAAAATATAAGTAGCTGGAATGTTGCAAATGTTGAAGATATGAACGGAATGTTTTCTGGGGCTTCATCATTCAATCAAAATCTTGGGAGTTGGGATATTTCTCGTGTTACCGAAATGGGAAATATGTTTAATAGTTCTGGCCTATCACAAGAAAACTATGACAATATATTAATTGGATGGAATGCTCTTACTTCAAAAAGATTTGATGTTAATTTAGGCGCATTCGGTATATCATATTGTGAAGGAGGTACTGCTAGGCAGAATCTAATTGAAAGTTATAACTGGAATTTTAGTGATGGAGGATTGCAAATCAATTGTGAAGCAAATCAACAAAGACCTTTTGTAACTAGTTGGTTAGTGAACGATACAAATTCTACTATTACAATACCAACGGATTCTAACCTGACTTATGACTACGAAGTTGATTGGGGTGATGGTACTTTCGATAGCAACGTTGACGGTGATATAAGTCATTCTTATGCCGAAGAGGGCATTTATCAAGTTTCGATTACTGGTGATTTTCCGAGAATTATTTTTGCGTTAGGTGGCAATAATTCTGATTTGATTCAGAGTATCAATCAATGGGGAGATATTCAATGGGTTTCTATGTATGGTGCTTTTGCTGATTGTAATAATTTAGATGTAGTTGCTCAGGACAAGCCGAATCTATCTGGTGTTACTTCTACTAGAGAAATGTTCAGTAATTGTAGAAAACTGGTAGGGAATCAAAGTTTTAACAATTGGGATGTTTCTACGATTGTGGATATGGATTTCATGTTTAATAACACATTATTGTTTAATACTAATTTATCTAATTGGGATGTTTCTAGTGTTAATTCTATGTATCAAATGTTTTATGAAAGTGCTTTTAATCAAAGCCTAGGAAGTTGGAACGTTAGTCTTGTAGCGGAGATGGAAGACATGTTCTTGAATTCCGGCTTAAGCACTTTAAATTATGATAATACATTAGTTGAATGGAGCCGTTTGCCCCTACTACAGTCAAATTTAGTTTTTGATGCAGGTACAAGTACTTTTTGTCTTGGTGAAGATGCGAGACAGGTTTTAATTGATAACTACAATTGGACTATTAATGATTTTGGTCAAGATTGCTCAGATGTTCAAGCATTTGTAACCACATGGAAAACGGACAACCCTGGTAAAACGAGTGATAATCAGATTTCAATTCCGATTATTGGAGGGCCTTATACTGTTGATTGGGGAGATGGTAGTATAGAATCAGATTTATTTGGGGAATCAATTCATGACTATGAAATAACGGGAACATATATTGTTTCAATTACGGGTTCTATTTCTACTATATCTTTTAATAGTTACATCGGTAATGTAGCAAATAGCGATGCTACTAAAATTATTGAAATAAATCAATGGGGTAATACGCAGTGGGCTTCAATGTCTTCATCTTTTGGGGGTTGTACCAATCTTGACGTTACGGCTATAGATACACCAGACTTTTCTCAAATTAGCTCTTTGTTTGCAATGTTTAGTAGTAATATTTCATTAAAAGGTAACGAATCTTTTAACCAGTGGGATTTAAGTAGTATTACTAATTTAACTCAAGTATTTGCCAATTGCCAAAACTTCAATGCAGATATCTCCCAGTGGGATGTTAGTAGTGTTACTGAAATGTTTAATCTTTTTAGTAATTGTCAAGTATTCAATCAAGATATTGGTAGATGGGATGTAAGTAATGTTACTAATATGGGATCAATGTTCAGCGGAGCGTCAGAATTTAATCAACCTATTGGAAATTGGGATGTTTCACAAGTAACAGATATGGGCGCAATGTTTCAGTCTACTAGTTTTAATCAAGATATCAGAAATTGGGACGTATCTCAGGTCACTGATATGAGCTTTATGTTTGGTAACTCGACAGCCTTTAATCAAGATATTAGTAGTTGGGATGTTTCAAGTGTAGTTGACATGTATTACATGTTTGGTTTTTCTCAATTTAATCAAGACTTATCAAATTGGGATATTTCAAGTGTCACTGATATGACCAGAATATTTGTAAATTCTAGATTGTCCAACGAAAATTATGATAAAACCTTAATTGGTTGGAGTAAGTTACCTACATTACAAAATGATGTGCAATTAGGAGCTCAACAAAATCAATATTGTCAATCTGAAAATGCAAGACAAAATTTAATTGATAATTATAATTGGGTTTTTAATGATAGCGGTAAACTGGAAGGGTGCGTTATTACTTGTAATGAATTTAATTTAGCCTTCAATAAACCAACTCAACAATCAAGTACTTACGGAAATGGTGTATCAGATTTAGCAGTTGATGGAAATACCATCGGTGAAACCCCATGGGCACCAGCGGCATCTTTACAGCATTCAACTACAGAGTTACAGCCCTGGTGGCAAGTAGATTTAGGCGAAACTTCAGCTATAAAAGGCATTACAATTTTTAATAGGACCGATAAGTTGCAGGCTCGGTTAAACAATTTTTACATACTCATTTCTGAAACCCCTTTTGGTGAAACGGCCACCTTATCAGAGTTGTTGGCTAGTGGTTCGGTGTCCAACTACTTTTTTGAAGGAGAAGCAGGTTTGGAAGAGAATTTTGATTTTGACACCAGTGGTCGTTATGTGCGTATTCAGTTATTTGGAATAGGGACTTTACATATGGCAGAGGTTGAGGTAATGGGTTGTGCAGGTGAAATAACACCAAGCCCATTTGTCACCACTTGGCAGACAGATAATAGAGGTGAGGGTGAGGACAATCAGATTGTGATACCTACTTTTCCAGGCGAAATTTATAATTACGCTATAGACTGGGGTGATGGTACATCAATAGAAAATGTAACTGGCGATAGTACACATACCTACGATACTCCAGGTATTTATACCATAACTATTTCCGGTGATTTTCCTAGAATTTATTTCGGAACACTTTTTAACCAATCTAAATTACTCAGTATAGATCAGTGGGGTGATATTGAATGGACTAGTATGGAAAGGGCTTTTAGTAGTAATGATCAATTGGTAATTGAAGCTGATGATGCTCCAGATTTAGCTTTAGTAACATCATTTGAAAGAATGTTCTCCGGATGTCAAAATATGAGAGATTCTAATGAATCTTTAAATGGTTGGGATGTAAGTGGAATAGAAAATATGAGTTGGATGTTTGCGGCTAATAGCTTTAATGGTGAGTTGTCTTCTTGGGATGTTTCCGCGGTCCTTGATATGTCCAATATGTTTGGTTTATCAAATTTCAACAGGGATATTTCAAATTGGGATGTTAGTAATGTGACAAATA
>CAZEOC010000277.1:0-5809 GCA_964513525.1 uncultured Saprospiraceae bacterium
TTAATTTCTAAAATGTATAAAAGCAAATTAGATGAAAGAGGTTTAGAATTCATTGGTTATGTATCTGATGGCGTTCGAAGAATGGACGGATTAATTAGTGATTTATTAGAATATTCAAGAGTTGGAAGAAGTCAAATTAAAAATGATAAAGTAATCTTTGTCAATTTAATTATGCAAGTAATGAATACTCTAAAACTTCCAATAAATGAAAAAAATGCAGACTTACAAATTGAAGTAGATTTACTTCCATTCAAAGCTAATAAGACATTAATATCAATGTTATTTCAAAATATTATTGGTAATGGTATAAAGTACAATGAAAATCAACCTATAATTGTTATAAAAGGTAAAGTTGAAGATGGAAATATATGTTTTTCAATCTCTGATAATGGAATTGGAATTGAACAGAAGTTTATTGAAAAAGTTTTTGAAGTATTCCAAAGACTACACTCAAGGGAGCAATATGAGGGAAGTGGAATTGGTTTAGCTATTTGTAAACGAATCGTTCAAAAACATGGAGGGGAACTTTGGTTAGAATCAGATGTTGGAGTAGGTTCTACTTTTCATTTTACCATTCCTTTTGTAGAAGCCTAAAAAAATGTCTTAATGAATTGGTTAAATTTCCTTTTTATTAAGACAATTTTTTTGATATCGTGAATAAGAATGTTGTTCCTATATCAACCTTGGATTCAATCCAAATTCTTCCTTTATGTAATTCAACAATCTTCTTACAAATTGCCAATCCGATTCCACTTCCTTCATACTGTTCTCGCGTATGTAATCTTTGAAAAATTGTAAAGATTTGGCTTTGGAATTCTTCTTTAATACCAATTCCATTATCTTTTACAGAAATCAACCAATTTTTTTCGTTTTCTGTAATATTAATAGTTACAATAGGATTTCTATCTTCTTTTTGGAATTTAATCGCATTTCCAATTAAATTCTGGAATAATTGAATGATTTGAGTTTCATCTGCAATAATATGCTTCTCACCTTGAAAAATTAGTTTTCCTCCAGCTTCATTTAACCGTGCTTTAAACATATTATTTAAAACAAGTTCTATTTTATTAATATCAAGATTTTTAACTTTCGCTCCTCCTCTACCAGCTCTTGAGTATTCTAATAAATCGCTAATTAACATTTTCATTCGACCAGCTCCAGATACCGCAAAATTTAAAAACTCTAAACCAGTTTTATCCAAATCTTTATGATATCTTTTTTCCAAAAGTCTTAAATAACTTGAAATAGTTCTTAATGGTTCTTGTAAATCATGAGAAACCATATATCCAAATTCCTCCAACTCCTTATTTGAGCGTTCTAATTCAGTAATCAATTCTTTTAATTCAAGTTGAGTACTTGTCAACTCTTCCGTCCTTAGTTTTACTTTTAATTCTAATTGTTCGTTAGATTTCAATAAGGCATTTTCTAATTCCATTTCTTTAGAAATATCCTTGATTGCAGCTGTAAATATCGTTTGCTCATTTATTCTTCCTTTCGAAATATTCATTTCAATTGGAAATAAATTTCCAGATTTGGTTATTCCATTTACTTTTACTGACCTATTTAGTACATTGGAAACATTAGTCTCCAAATGCCTTTGCATACCAGTTTCATGTTTTTCATGATAACTACTTGGCATTAATATTTTTAAAGATTTACCAACTAATTCTGATTCCGTATACCCAAATAATTTTAATATAAAATTATTAACCATTAATATAGTTCCTCTGTCATCAGCAGTGATAATTCCTTGATTAACAGTATTTAATACTGTAGAAAATTGAAGTAAAGTTGCTTCTAATTTTTTATTACTATTTTGCAGCGCTTCTTGTGTTAATTGAAGTTTTCTGTTCTGTCCAGCAAGTTGTTTATTTAATCTTTCTAAATTGTTGGTTTTTTCTATAAGAACTTTTCCAATCTGATGTTTGTTTAGAATACTTAGCTTTTCAGAATTCAAAAACCTATCTGGAATAATTGTAACAAGCGCTGGAAATCCTTTTAAATATCGATATGTATTTGCAAGTTTATTGTATGTTTTTTCAACAATAGATTGCGTTAATTCTTCTCCAAATTTATCTTCAAAATTTTTATTAATTGAACCAGAAATAGATTTAAAAATTAATCTCCAATCTTCAAAATTCGTAATAGTAAGTTTATCCTCAGAGAACATTGAATCATTATCAATATTTACTGGAATAGTATCAAGCCAAGTTTTAATATCAATGAACCAACCGCCTTGTATTTTTCCAAATATATTAGAGCAATTTTCTAATAACTCGAACAAAAAGAATTTACAAAGTATAAATGATTGAATATTAGCATCTTTGAAGATGATATTGAAAGATTCTAATTTAAGTAATTCTGGAAAATCTTGTCCAACATTTGAGCGCAAAGTAGTAACAGATTTTAACGATTTATCATCAATTTCTTTCAAAAAATGTTCAAATGAAAGATAAAGGCTTGGTAATTCGGTAATCTTTTGTTCAGTATTTCCTTTCTGAAACTGCTTAGCTTCTTTTATTAAGCCTTTTGCCTTTTCGTAATTGTTAATTTCCCCGATTAAAAACTTCAATAAATTTTCTATAGATAAATCTATATCATTGTCATGAAGTTTTCTTTGATTCTTGGTTTGTAATATTTTTTTTAACCAACTCATTAAGTATCTTTTGGAAAGTAAGCTTGAAAGTAGAATACACAAGTTTGACCCATTACTTTAATCTAAAGTAATGGGTCAAACTATTAAAATTATCATTGTTACTAACTTTTTTTACTTGTATTATATATTTTGTAAAATCCAAAAGCAGATAATCCCCAAGTAATTATCAATGCTGTAAACCACATAATATTTCCGATAGTATAACCGAATGTATCTCTAAAGATATCATAACCCCAAATGTGATTAATTTGCATTGCAAAGTGACCTACTGCCATTACAAGAAATCCCCAAGCAAGATAATTCATACCTACACCAAAAACTCCACCTTTCAAAGCCACGGCAGTTTTAAAACTATAATAAATACAAACCAAAAGAAATGGTAATTCTAAAATACCAAACCATAATACAAGATTAAATCCGTCGTGCTCATGACTATGATTATGACCATCACTATAGCCTTGCGCTAAAAGTGAATAATTCATTAAAAAAAGAAATGCTCCTAAAAGTAAAAATTTAATTTGTCCATTTTTCATGAAATCCGATTTTATATTGATGATATAAGAGTTGATAAAATAAGTATATCAAAGTGATATGTTAGTGAAAAAACAAATATTAAACCAATAAATAAAATATTTTGGCTTAATATAATCTTACCAAATTAGGAAATAATTCAATATTAAAAAAAGGTTAAAAGATAGAAATTCAAATTAAATAAATAATATATATAAATAATTAACATGCAGTTATTTATAATTTAAAAACAATCTTAATTTAATCAAGAAATCTTTTGGATTTTCAGCATGAATCCAATGTCCCGCATTCTTGATAGTTTCTAATTGCATCATTGGAAAATAATCTTGAATATCTAAAACCATTTCATCTTTTATATATTGGGAATTTTCTCCCCTAATGAACAAGGTTTCCGAATCAAAAACCTCATCTGATTCTATAGCAGATAAGATTTTAGCATAATTCTTATGAAGAACAGGAAGATTCATTTTCCATTCAAATTTTCCTGATTTATTACGAGTTAAGTTTTTCATTAGAAATAATCTCACACCGTCTTCTTTTATATCTAATTTTAATTGTTCATTGATTTCATTTCTACTATTCAAAGTTTCAAGGTCTAAACCAAGCATAGCTTTAAAAATAGTTTCATGTCCACCAACATAATTCACTGGTGCAATATCAACGATTACTAATTTATTAACCATATCAGGATAATTTAATGCAAATTGCATCGCTGTTTTTCCTCCCATAGAATGACCAATAATCGTCGCTTTATAAATCCATTTAGATTCCATAAAAGTCTTTAAATCATCTGCTAAAGTAGGATAATCAAACTCATCCGCATGAGGAGATTTGCCATGATTTCGTTGGTCAATTATATAAACTGTATTATCAGTTGCTAATTGTTTAGCAATTGTTTGCCAATTATCTAAAGTACCAAAAAGTCCATGTAAAATAATTATAGGTTCGCCTTGTCCGAATTCCTTATAGTTTAATTCCATCATAAAAAATAAATTGTAATAGCTTAATCATTCAAATGATTAGGCTATTACAATTATAAAAAAGTATAAATTCTAAAAAATATTAAAAGTCTCCTATCAATTTCGACTTCATTGTAATAAATTCTTCTTCCGTAATAATTCCCGAATCTTTTAAAGCAGCCAACTCTTTTAATTTTGAAATAATATCAACTTTTTCAGAAGGCTCTATAGGATTATTGATAATTTCTTCAGCTAACTTAACTTCCTGTTCAATCACTTCATCTTCTACAGAAGTTCGTTCTTTATCTTGTTCTTTTTGTAAATCACGGGCAACTTTTTTCCCTTTTTCAAATTTTTCTTGATAATATTTCTTCAATCTGCCAGGGTCGAAATCTAAAAAAGTGCCACCAGTTTCAAAGTGCTTTTTAAATACTTCTCCCAATGCAAATGTAGAAGCACCGCTTAATATCGCAAGACTCAAACCGCCAACTATAGAACCAACTCCAGGAATCAATTTAACGATAGCACGAGAACCTAAACGAGCCAAACTCGAACCTGTTAAGGTTGTAATTACAGCTTTCCCTTCAGTTTCTTTGAAATCAATATCATATAATTTACACATTTGTCTGACCATATCTAACTGTACAGCAGTAACCGCAAACAAATCAGCAATAGGAACAGGAATAAATCCAGCGCCCATTGACCACATTACATGATTTCTGATAATCATATCAGCACTTTGCTTTCTCTTTTCTTCAAATTTATTGTTATCCATAATTTATCTCAAAATGTATTTTCTTCTAATTTGATAATCTGAACTGATAAAAAATTAAAAATCTATTAAGTCATTTAATAAATCATCTTCTTCTGAATTTGTCAAATACTGTTCGATAGCTGTATCAATATTTATAGTTCCATTATTTAACGATTGTAATAAAGGAAAAACACGATTTGAAATATCAAGATTTGCATCTATAGTATCAATAATTCTTTCAGACTCATCTAATTCGAAAGTTAGAATTAAATTTGTTTGTACAAAAATGTGATTTTCTTTTTCGTCTAAATAGATTTTTCCGACTAAATCCTCGCTATTTACGACATTCATAAATCGATAAAGAAATGCATCCCGATTTATATTTACTTCATGAGGATATTTTATTTTAATAATAACATAATAATCTCCATGCTGTTTAATTATTCCTTCATAACTTTCTTCATCAATTATAAAATTGACTTGAAATTCCATTTTATCTTGGTCAAAATTAAAGTCTAAATCTTCATCTTCTAAATATTCTATAATAACATCATTAAATTCTACTATTTCACTTTCGTCTTCACCTTCATTTTCGAAATTTGATAGTAAGTTAGACATTTCACCAAGCATGTTTTCTAATTCACCAGCATCTTCTTCGCCTGTTGTAATTTTTGAAAGTAAATCACTAATTGGATTATCTTCATCCATTAAGACTTCCTGAAATTTCTTAAACTCTTCAAAGTCTAAACTTTCTTCCTCATTCTCTTCAGTAGCTTTTATTTTATTATATAAATCTTCATTATTCATAATAAAAGGCAAAGCAGCTTCCCCAGTAATTGCTTCCCAATTTTCTACTAAATCAGGATTAGTGTAATTTATTGTATTCCAAATTGTTTCATAACCAATGAA
>CAZEOC010000278.1:0-5809 GCA_964513525.1 uncultured Saprospiraceae bacterium
AAAGAGTAAGGTTTTTATGATAAATCGTGGCAGTAATTTTAAAATCCCGTTCCGACTATACTCGGAACGGGATTTTTTTTATAATTAATAATTAAATTGAAAAGCCTATATATTCAATCAAGATTTTTCTTTTTATAAAATTTCTTATATTTTTATTTGAATTATCTCAATAATAAAAATACCAAATAAACAATGACTGACGATTTACTATATAGAATTGCTATTACTAAAATCCCGAAAATAGGAGCTGTAAATGCTCGAACTTTAATTAGCTACTGTGGCGGTGTAGAAGCTGTATTCAAGGCAAAAAAACAAACACTTTTAAAAATACCAAGTATTGGTGAAGCTTTAGCCAAAAATGTACTGAATCAAGATGTACTGAAAGCAGCAGAAGCAGAAATGAAATTTATTCAGAAAAATAATATTCAACCAATATTTTATTTAGATAAGAATTATCCAAGTCGACTGAAAAATTATAATGATGCTCCTTTGATGTTATTTTATAAGGGAAATGCAGATTTGAATCATCATCGAATTGTGGGAATCATTGGAACTCGGAAACCAACAGAACGAGGGAAAGCAATGTGTGAAGAAATCGTCTCCGAATTATTGAAATATGATGTCATGATTGTTAGCGGTTTGGCTTATGGAATTGATATTACTGCACATAAAAAGTCGGTAGAATTAGGTATTGAAAATGTTGGTGTTTTGGGACACGGTTTAGATAGAATCTATCCAGGTTCGCATGAAGCAACTGCTAAAAAGATGATAAACTGTGGCGGCTTATTGACGGAGTTCACAAGTGGAGTTATGCCGTTAAGAGAAAACTTTCCTGCCAGAAATAGAATTATTGCTGGTTTGGCAGATGCCTTGATTGTTGTAGAAACTGCTCGTTCTGGTGGTTCAATTATTACAGCGAAAATAGCGAATGATTACAATAAAGATGTTTTTGCTGTTCCCGGTCGAATCAAGGATAAATTTTCTGAAGGTTGTAATATGTTGATTAAAACACATCGAGCAAACTTGATGGAATCTGTAGCCGATATAAGTTATATTATGCAATGGGAAGCGAAGGAAAAACAGATTGGAAAACAACGTTCTCTTTTTGTAGAATTATCAGTAATTGAACAACAAATAGTTGATTTATTAAGAAATGAAGAAAGTATGGATATTGATACTTTAGCATTTAAAACTCAATTATCGCCAAGTATTTTATCTATGAATATTCTTAATTTAGAATTTGAAAATGTCGTAAAAATGCTTCCTGGAAAACGATATATGTTGATATAGATTATTACACCATTTCAAAAATGATTTAATATTTTAGAATACCTACCTAATAGGAAAAAATTACTTTTAGTAATTTTCACCTAATAGGTTTCAAATCTATTCAAACATTTGAAAATAGAGTAATTAGACTTATTAGATGATTATTTTATTAAAACTTCCTGTTAAGTCTAAATCTGATAAAATTAAATATTAAATTAACAATTAATCCTTATTAGGATATAACGCAATTTTCCCAAGTATAAAAGTGAAATCCATATTTTATCCTAAAATCTTATTTAAAAATTTCAACGAAATCAAATACGTTGGACGAACACCAACTAAACCTAAACTTCCTGAAGCTAAAGTCTGACCTGAAAGTAAAGGGTTATCGGAAGCATAATAAGCATAACGAACTTTGACGTTTTCATTGATATTTTTACGTAGTTTGGCAGCAGCTTGAATTGCTTTTTGATAATGTGCACCTTCCATTTCTAAACCAACAACTTTCCAACTTGAATCATGGAAATATCGAAGAATTTCACGATTCTGTAGAGAAGTTCCTAATACGGAAACCATTGCACCTTCGCAAACATGAAGATTTGTATCTTCAAAATCTGTTTTATCTAAATCATTATCAAAAGGATAATTATCCGCAGTTCCTTCAAAAAAATGGGCATAAGGCAACATAATATCTCCTTTGTCACCTTCCAAAATACCTGCTTTTCCCATGATTGAAACCGACTGAACATTTAGTTTATAAGTTTTTTCAGCTGTTTCATAAGGTTTTAATAATTCATCCATTGTTTCAAAAGCTTGTTCACCAAATGCATAATCCATTACAAAAATGATTGGTTTTTCACTTTCTATTTGTTCAATATCAAATTGTACCTCTTTACTTACTTTTTTCCAATTAATGAGTTCTGTATCAAATAACTGGACAGAAATATTCATACCACTCGCGTCATCAATCGTATACATTCCATGACGATTAGCATAAGCTCGTACTTTTTGTCGTAACAAATTACTTTCCGATAAACTTAATTGTTTTGCAGTTTCTTCAATCGTCAAGCTTTCAAACTCTTTCCCCAAAGCAGCTTTAGCATAAAAAATATTCATTACGCTATGCAAATTGGCACTGATAATATGCAGTGGACGATGAATCAAGTCATTTTCAACTAAGAACTGTTTGATTTTGGTTGCCCAAATCTCGCCATATATATGATGTCCAATTTTCTCTCTCAAAGCAGAAGAAAAAGTAATCTCTCGACTTTTACCTTCTCGTTTTTCTTCAATTGCTCTTTTTCCTAACCAATAAATAATATGAAATAAACTATTTACATCATTTATTTTTTCAAAATTTTCATAAGCAATTGCAGTATCATCAAAAGTTCTACCTAAAATCGTACTCAAATAAGTAAAAGCAACTTCCTTATTAAACTCTTCTCCACGTTTTTCTTTCTCTACTATCTGTGCTAACATTTGCCATTCTCTGCGAGGTTCGTTTTTATTATCTAACGCATTTCCCATGATTTTTTGAGCTTCCACAAACATGAAAGTCAAATGTGTCAGAATATCATAAATATCCGAACGTCCACGAGTCATTTCTATGAACATTTGTTCTTCATCAATCTGATAACAATCACGACGACGTGCAGCGGCAACTATTGTAGGGAAAGTAGATTTTTCAAATCCTTCTCGAGAGATTAATTTTATATAACGAGCCATTTCGATGCCTTTCGGCAAACGTTTGAAAATATAACTCAAACCATTTAACTCTACTCGCTCCAAATCTGCGATTGAACCATAGATTTCAGGGCGTAAAGTCATTAATGCATCTATTAATGCTTCTCCTGAAACACCAGTTGGCTTATAACTTCCTCTAATAAATAAATGACGCATTGCAATATATAAACGTTCTATCGCTGCTCTTGATTCTAAAACTCTATCTCTTCCTGATGAATAATTTGCCATTTTGGTAATTTATTTTCAATGTGAATTTATAATATTAAGTACTTAATTAAGATATGGATATAATTAGTTTTCTATTTTTTTGATATAAAGGTAAACATATCAATAGATTATATAATTTTTTAAATCCAATTTAAAAAGCCAAGTAATTTTTGGTGTAATATTTTGTTCATACATAAAAAGAAAGCTAATCATAATAGAAAGTCATAAATCGCTGCCTTTGTTTTCTTAATAAATCGTTAAGAAAAATCAAATTCGTCCGATTTGCCTTATTGTAATAATGATACTTTTGCCATAACTAAACAAATTAATTATAAAACAAGGCTTTTATTAGCCGAATAGTATCACTTAATAGTTTACAGTAAAAATTTTTAGTTATTTTTTTTGGCGATTCAACTTTCTTAGATTAGATTTGGGAACGTTTAACGGGTGAAACATTGATTTGTTACATGGAAAAACATATTTTTTTTAAATTAAAGTTTCACTTAAGATCAGTAGAAAATTAAAAATGAGAAAGGATAAATTTATTTATAATAAGCAGACACTTCAGTACGAAAAAGTCGAAGTTTCCATGAAAGTGAAAATTTTCAGGTGGTTCGGATTATTTTGTGCCGTTTTAGTTTCTGCAATTATTATTTCATTATTTACACGTAGCTTTTTTGCCAGTCCGCAAGAAAAAATGCTTCAAAGAGAACTTCAGCAGATGAAGGAATTATACGAAGTCGTGAATGAAAAAATGGAAGTACACGATAAAGTTGTAGATAACCTTCAAGATAGAGATGCAGAAGTGCATCGAATGATTTTCGGAATGGATCCGATTGATAACGGTGTTTGGGAAGGTGGAGTCGGTGGATCTGAAAAGTACGCTGAATTAGGAGCTTTCCAAAATTCTGGAGAAGTAATGCAAGAAACCATGCAACGATTAGATAAGTTAAGTCGTAAAATGGTGATTCAATCAAAATCATTAGATACTGTTTTGGTGATGATTGAAGAAAAAGATAAAATGTTAGCTTCTTTACCTTCTTTAAAACCAATAAGAGCAGACAAATTAAATAGATCTATTTCTCAAATGTCAGGTTTTGGAATGAGAATTCATCCAATTCACAGAGTTCGCAAAATGCATAAAGGAATTGATTTTGCAGCAAGAAGAGGAACGCCGATTTATGCTTCTGGCGACGGAACTATTTCAAGAGTACAAAAAGCAAGAGGTGGCTTCGGTAATAATGTGATCGTTAATCATGGTTATGGATACGAAACACTTTATGCACATATGTCTAAAATGTTAGTTAAGCCAGGACAAAAAATCAAAAAAGGACAAAAAATAGGTTTAGTAGGAAGTACAGGAAGTTCAACAGCTCCACACTTACACTATGAAGTTCATTATAAAGGACAAGCCGTGAATCCAATTGATTTCTGTCAAGACGGATTAAAACCATCAGAATACGCAGAATTAGTAAAAATGGCAGGAGAATCAAATTTGTCTTTCCACTAATTACAAAATATAAGATTAAACCAAACCAAAACTATTTTCAACCTTAAAATGTTGATTTTACCTAAAAAACTTGTACTCTTAATTAAGAGTACAAGTTTTTTTTTATTTTTGAATTGTTATAGGTTATAAACAATATTCATAAAAGTAACTTTGTTGCTTTGTCTTTATTCATTATTAGAATAGATTCTGATTTAGTGAATAAAGTCTCTTGTAAAAATATTAGGATGAAGAAAGATAAGGAAAGAGAACAACTCAAAGATGCGATTGCTCGGATTATGTTGAAACGTCCAGCAGTATTAACTAAAAGATATTATTCTATTGGTGAAGTAGCGGAGATGTTTCCAGAGTTAACAACTTCTAAAATTCGTTTTTGGGAAACGAATTTTAAGAGTATTCAACCTAAAAAAGATGCATCGGGAAATCGAAAGTTCACGAAAAAAGATATTGACGATTTACGAATTGTTTATCATCTTGTGCAAGATAAAGGCTATACATTAGAAGGAGCTAAAAGAGAGATTCATGAAAATGGACAAGAATATACTCAAAAAATAGATGTAATTGATAGTTTAACAGACATTCGAGATATGTTGATTAGATTAAAAGATAGTTTGGAATAATTCAATAAAAAAAGGGAAAACGTTTTGTTTTCCCTTTTTTATTGTCCAGTCAAATTGAATGAACTATTGAAATACTATATTTTCCACTTTTTTAAAGTCGTAATAATTTTGCTTTTTGCAATTGAAATTCATCTTCCGTCAAGATTCCTTTTTCTTTCAAACTTGCCAAACGTTCTAATTTTGAAACTACATCATCTGTCAATTCCATTTGTTCTGGTGCTTTAGCGGCTAAAGCAGCTTGAAAAGTATATCCATTTCTTACAAATTGTTCAAATTCTGGCTGTGTTCTCAAAAAAGCTAAATGGTCATGCGTTCTGATTTTATCATAATTGTTATAACCTTGTTCTACAGCCTTTTGTAAATGCAAGAAGGCAGAACGAGCATCTTCCTCTAAAGAGTACAGACAAGCTAAATTAAAATGAATCTGAGGGTCAATTGACTTTATCCTCAATGACTTTTGATA
>CAZEOC010000279.1:0-5768 GCA_964513525.1 uncultured Saprospiraceae bacterium
GGCATTGAATAAATCATTATCTACACAAGCACAAATTCGCTGATCCCAAGGGTCGTACTTTGGGTTAAAATGGGTCTCTACATCGTAGTCTTCGCCGAGTACTTTTCTAATCTCACCTTTTAAGTAACCACGGATTTTATCTGGTTTCTTTTTGGCCATTTTGTAAACAAAAATTTGCTTAAATGCATTTTTCCATAGAGCAAAAAAATGTGCTGTTCTAGGCGGTAACCAACGCTTCAAAAACTTTGAAAATGGGTCATGTATTGGAACACTTGCTATGTAGGTAGGAGACCTTTGTAGCATGGTGACATGCTTTGTTTTTTCCGCCATCGTGGGCAAAAGGGTGATAGCCGTTGCTCCACTTCCGATAATGATCACTTCCTTATCCTTATACTCAATGTCGTCAGTCCATTTTTGTGGATGTACAAATTGTCCTTTATATTTTTCAAGACCTTTGAATTCGGGTGTGTACCCTTCATCATAATCATAATACCCAGTGCAAGAGAGCAAGAATTTACAACTTAGATGTATATCTTTTCCAGTTTCATTGTCCTTTCCTACAATAGTCCATTTATTTACATCAGAGTCCCAAGACACTTCTGAAATCCAATGATTATATCTGATATACTGCTCCAGTTCATATTCATCTACTGTTTCTTGGAGGTACTCCAAAATCGTTGCCCCATCGGAAATGGTCTTATCGTAAGTCCATGGTTTGAAATTATAAGAAAAGGTGTGCATATCTGAATCAGAACGAATTCCCGGGTATTTGAATAAATCCCAAGTGCCTCCGATATTACTTCTACCCTCTAACATTGCAAATGTCTTGTCGGGACAGTTTCGCCTTAAGTGACAAGCTGCTCCTATGCCTGAAAGTCCAGCTCCGATTATGATGACGTCAAAATGTTTGTTACTACTCATCACCTATTTCATCAAACTATTAAATGGCTTAAACTTGTGCGCCGCTCCCATATTCTTTGTGATTTCCTTCCACAAGATTTTAATCCGTATGCTCAAAGGCAGTTTTGACAAAAAATTGATACTGCCTGCTAAATGACCTGACAGAATATTGTGTTTGCCTTTTTTAATAGCTTTTATCACATCACGAACAACATCTTCTGGAGGCGTTACTAAGGTTTTCTTATAGGTATCTGTTTCTAAATCATCTGCGATAGCGGTTTTGATTTTCCCAGGCATGACATTATGAATACTTATGGGAGATTTATGAAATTCTGCCATTAGCGTTTCCGTAAATCCTCTTACCGCAAACTTTGAAGTATTATAAGCAGTAGCACCTGGAGCACCTATCAAACTCGCTACACTTGACACATTCACCACGGCGCCTTCATTGTTTTCTATAATTTGTGGAAGAAATGCTCGACAACCATAAATGACTCCAAATAAATTTACTTCCATCACTTTTTTGAATGCTTCGGCATCTCCATAAATGAATGGACCGCCTCCACCTGAAATTCCTGCATTATTAATAATGATGTGGGTATTGCCCAATTTAGATTTTACAGCCTCAGCAAATTTGTATACTTCGGCTTCGACAGAGACATCGAACGCTTGGGTCAAAACTTCAGTTACGCCTAGGTCCTGAACTAACTGCTTTGTTTCGAGTAAGTTAGCCTCATTCCAATCAGCTAACGCCAACTTAGTCCCTAATTTGCCAAATTCAATAGCATATGCTCTGCCCATTCCAGAACCTGCTCCAGTTATCGCAACGACTTTGTTTTTGAAGTCATTCATCTTGTCAATTTTTATTAAAAGAAGGGCTATTGAGCCTATTTTGAAAATATTTTCAACAACCTGTATCCTGCTTTCAACGAATGGTAAGTAGCTATTTAAAAAACTTTGCTACTTGTTTATCTTCAATTAACTATAGGTGATTTGATTCGATTTTTGGAGAAGAGGAAAACAAAGCAATGACAAGAATTGGTCTACATATTTCGGTAAATATTCTTTTCTTTTTGTGGATGTTTCTAGTGAAAGTGGAAATGCTAGGAATAAAAGGAGCGTTCACCCATACCATCTTGAATTTGGGAATGTGGGTAGCACTGTTCTATGTACATGGAAGATTTTTGGTTAACCCTTTTTTTGAATCAAAGAAATACCTTCATTTTGGAATTGGTAGTATTGTATTGATTGCATTCTATATCCTCATTCGATTTAATGTCATCAATCCTTTATTAGCGTCTTTTTATCCACAATATAGCAGGCTAAATATTGAAAGCGCTCACTACTCAATCGTAATGATGTCGATTTTGGTACTTATCACGAGTACATTATTTCATTTATTAATCAATCGGTATAGAAAAGAAAAAAAGAACCAATTCTTAGTACAAGAACACCAAGCCGCTCAGTTGCAGTTTTTAAAATCTCAAATCAATCCACATTTTTTGTTTAACACCTTACATAATATCTATTCCCTCGCCATAATTCAATCTACCAAAACGCCTCAGATGGTTTTGCAATTATCTGATTTATTGCGTTATGTGATTTACGAAAGTCAAAACAATAAGGTCTCTCTTTCTAGAGAACTAATGCAAATTGAAAAATACATCGCTCTATACCAATTAAAAAATGAACATTCATTCAATATTCAATTGGAAAAAGAAGGCAGTATTAATGGGCAAAAAATTGAACCGATGATACTTATTCCTTTGGTGGAAAATATCTTTAAACATGGTGATTTTGATACCAATGAAAAGGCATTTGCCAAAATACAAGTGCAAATCCAATTAGATACGCTTCATTTTCATACAATTAATACTAAAAATGACGAGAACCAACAGAAAGATAAAGTGGGCGGCGTTGGTTTGAATAATATTAGGAAACGGTTGGCATTGAATTATCCCAATCAACATGAATTGATTATCAAGGATTTGAAAGACACTTTTGAGGTGAGTTTAGAGATAAACGTAGCCTAGACATTCCTGTCTGAGCTACTATAAAAATATCAACAAATGAAAAAAATATGGAATGAACCGCTTGTCCATTTTTTACTAATGGGAGTTAGCCTATTCCTTTTCTACAGTTTTCTCAATCCAAGTGAGGAACAACTAGAAAATAATATCATCCAGATAGACAATAACGATATAGAAAGATTGAAAAAAGCCTATCAACAAAATTGGAGTACGGCACCTGATAGTGCCAGTTTAGCGAAGTTGGTTGAAGAGGAAGTAAAAGCCGAAGTTTTCTATCGGGAAGCAATACGGATGAAATTAGACCATAATGATGAAATAATACGTCGCCGATTAAAGCAGAAATATGAGTTTTTAGTCAAAGATTTAGCGGATAGTCAGCAACCAACACTTGAAGAATTAAAACGCTTTTATGAAGACCGTCCTGACTTTTACCAAGCCCCGACTAAATTATCCTTTACACAGATTTATTTTAGCTCTGACCAACGATCTCTCCCATTGCAAGATGCGCAAAAAGCCTTAGACCGAATTATGAAATTGCCAATTGACAAAGTGGATATAAAAAGAATCGGAGACCCTTTTCATTTACAAAGTTACTATGCTGACCGTGATTATAATGCTATTAGACAACTACTCGGACAAGACTTTACCAAAGCCATTTTTGACCAAGCCAAAGAAGGCTGGAAGTCTCCTGTACAATCGGGTTATGGTGTTCATTTAGTGTATGTTTCTGGCATTCAAAAAGCGCATCAACAACCTTTTGAAATGGTAAAAGAAAAGGTTTTGGAAGATTGGAAATTAAAGCAACAGGCATCCTACAATGAGCGATTGTATGAAGATTTATTAAAAAAGTATGAAGTGGTTTACGAGAAAAAGGTGGACGATAGACGAAGGACGGTCTCCCGATATATTCGGGATTGATTGTCGACCGCTAACACTATTCTTTTTTTGGAATAAACATGAATGATGAAAAAGGATATATTATTAAATTATTGTATTGCTATATTCTTGGTTGCTTTATCTGGACAATCTGCTCATGCCCATGAAATTCGACCTGCCTATTTAGAAATAAAACAACAGACAGCAGATAAATATCAAGTATTGTGGAAAATTCCACTAATAGGGAATAAAGCACCTAAAATTGACCCTGTTTTTCCTGAAAACTTTTCTTTAGAACAAATGGATGATGAATTTCTACCAGACGCCTATATACGGCGGTATAAAGGGATGTATCAAGCACCTCTAAATGGTCAAAAAATAGCGATACAAGGATTAGACCTTACCTTAGTAGATGTATTGGTGCAAATCAATTTAATGGATGATACTTCTTATTCCTTAATACTACAACCTGATAATACATCGGCAAACATTCCCAGAGAACCCCAAAAATGGGAGGTCTTTAAGCTATATATTATATTAGGCATGGAACATATTTTAATAGGCATTGACCACCTATTATTTGTCTTAGGGTTGTTGTTATTGGTGAGTGGAATCAAACCTCTAATTCAGACTATTACAGCATTTACCCTAGCCCATAGTATTACTTTGGGTGCTGCTACTTTTAATTTAATTCAGCTGCCCCAAGCTCCAGTAGAGGCGGTTATTGCTTTGAGTATTGTTTTTCTCGCCAGAGAATTTTTGATGATGAAGAAAGGAGCAAAAAGTTTAACAGCTCAACATCCTTGGGTCGTTGCTTTTAGCTTTGGTTTGTTGCATGGCTTTGGCTTTGCAGGTGTCTTAGGTGAAATTGGATTCCCACAAAAAGATGTGCCTTTAGCTTTGTTAACCTTCAACATTGGAGTAGAACTTGGGCAGTTAATTTTTATAGGGATAGTCTTACTCCTTTGGGAAGCGGTTCAAAAAATAAATCCTCGATTACCTACATGGTCATGGAAGGCGCTGCCTTATAGCATGGGTTGTGTAGCCGCTTTTGGGTTCGTAGAAAGAGTTGTTGCTTTTTGGTAAAAATCTAAACTTACCTTATGCAAAAAATAAAAGTCTTATTAGTAGATGACGAATATTTAGCCTTGCAATTATTGGAAAACTTCATTAAGAAAGTACCAGAGTTGGAAGTAGTCGCTAAAACGAAATCGCCTATTGATGCTATTGATATTTTAGATCAAGAAGGAATTGATTTACTCTTTTTAGATATTCAAATGCCAACTTTAAGCGGAGTTAATTTATTAAAAGACTTGAAAACTCCACCGGTTACTATTTTTACAACTGCTTATTATGATTATGCCCTGACTGCTTTTGATTTGAATGCCATAGATTATTTACTAAAGCCTTTTTCTTTTGAGCGATTTTTACAAGCAGTCAATAAAGCTAAAGCTCAACTATCCATACCTGAGTCTCAAGCAGCTTTTTCACAGAAAAAAGAAGCTCCTAATTTTTTGAGTGTCAAAGCAAATGGTAAAATTGTCAAGGTATTTTTTAATGATATTTTATTTATCGAAGGACTAAAAGAATACGCCAAAATCGTATGCGAAACAAAAAGTGTCGTCACTTTTGAACGACTTAAAAATTTAGAAGCGACCTTACCTTCCCAGCAATTTTTACGAGTTCATAAATCTTATATCATTAACAACTCTAAGGCGACTTCTATCAAAGGAAATATATTGACTATTGGAGGGCAATTGGTCCCAATTAGTCGTAGTAAAAAGGAAATGGTGGTAAAACGGGTTTTTTAATATTACGACATCAGCCTCATCACCTAGCATCCATACTCACCTTGTTCAATAACCGCTTGTGCGATTTTTAGTCTTACTTCTTTCGGATTGATATCGCATGGATTAAGTAGCCAATTGACCACTTTGCTATGTCTCCGCAAATCAGTTAACA
>CAZEOC010000280.1:0-5754 GCA_964513525.1 uncultured Saprospiraceae bacterium
AATTCTTGAATCGTTGTTCGATTATCTTTTGCCATTTGTTCTACAATATGGTAAGATTCAGGATGAACTCCAGTATTATCCAATGGATTTTTAGCTGCACGAATTCTTAAAAATCCAGCCGCTTGTTCATAAGCTTTATCGCCCAATCGAGGCACTTTTTTCAAAGCTTTTCTGCTTTTAAACGCACCATTATCTTCTCTATAATTGACTATGTTTTGAGCCAATTTATCTCCCAAACCAGAAACATAAGTCAATAAATGTTTACTTGCAGTATTTAGATTTACACCAACTGTATTTACACAAGATTCAACAGTTGCATCTAAATTAGATTTCAGAGCAGTTTGATTCACATCATGTTGATATTGACCAACACCAATTGATTTTGGGTCAATTTTCACTAATTCTGCCAAAGGATCCATTAATCTACGACCAATAGAAACGGCACCTCGAACTGTCACATCATAATCAGGGAATTCCTCTCTCGCAACTTCCGAAGCAGAATAGATTGAAGCGCCAGATTCATTTACCAAAAAGACATCGACAGGTTTGCCAAAGTCAATTCCTCTAACCAAGTTTTCAGTTTCTCGTCCAGCAGTTCCATTTCCGATTGCAAAAGCTTCAATTTGATACTCTTTCACCAATCGTTTTAATTTATCCATGGATTCAAAACTTTTCGATTGCGGCGGATGCGGATAAATCGTTGAATTATGCAATAAAGCACCATTTTCGTTCAAACAAACAAGTTTACAACCTGTCCGAAAACCTGGGTCTAATGCCAAAACTCGCTTTTCACCTAATGGCGAACTCAATAATAATTGACGTAAATTTTCTACAAATACCTTTATCGCTTCCTCATCTGCTTTTTCCTTCGCAATATTTCTAAATTCTGTTTCAATAGAAGCGGATAATAATCGAGTAAAACTATCTTGAATTGCTTCCTTTACTTGTTTTGAGGCTTCATTATGATTATTAACATATAATTTTTCAATTTCATAAATCACTCGCTCTTCATCAGAAGGAATAATAGATACTCTTAATAATCCTTCATCTTCACCTCTACGAATTGCTAATAAACGATGAGAAGGAATTTTCTTTAATGCTTCTTCATATTTGAAGTAATCTTTATACTTTTCAGCCTCTTCTTGTTTTCCTCTTGCGACTTTTGCTTTCACAATTGAGTTTCGTTCATATTGATATCGAACCTTATTTCTAACTTCTGAATCTTCATTGATTTGTTCTGCAATAATATCTCTTGCACCTTGCAATGCTTCTTCTATATTGTTCACTTCCTCATTTATAAATTTCTGAGCTTCGGAAGCGATGTGGTTAGTTTTTTGTGCTAATAAAAATGAGGCTAAAGGAGCTAAACCTCGATCTCTTGCAACTGATGCACGAGTTTTTCTTTTACGTTTATACGGTAAATATAAATCTTCCAAAACCGTAGAATCATAAGTAGATGTAATCTGCTTTTTTAATTCTGGTGTTAACTTTCCTTGTTCTTCAATTGCTTTTAAAATGGTTTCTCGACGTTTATCTAATTCTTGTAATTTAGATAATTGTGTTTTAATATTACCAATTTGTACTTCATCCAAACTTCCAGTTAATTCCTTCCTATATCTACTGATGAAAGGTACTGTTCCACCTGCTTCTAATAATTCAATTGTATTTTTAACAGACTGTTTTGATATATTTAAAGCTTTCGCAATTAAATTAATATATATATTCATATTATATTTTCGATACATCAATAAAAGCTCCAGCTTCTATTGAATAATAATTCTTATACTAAGTTAGTAGTCCAATCTCTAAGTTCGATTTTTAATCAAAATATTAAGAAGGTTTTTTTGCCGAAACTGGAGCTTCGACCTATGGCAAAAATAAGAATTAAAACGATTCAAAAAAATCAATTTTTCAAAACAAGATGTTGCTTTTTGGGTTTTAATGAATAATAATTGATTACATCAATTCTAAAAGTAAATTTTCTAATATAAAATATAAAATTGAAGAGAGATTTTCTGACAGCTAAAGGCGGTCTGATAGCTAAGCGGTCTAAACTCTGACAACTCATATAAAAATTATGCAAAACATAGAGCCATTTTACAATTGGAGAGAAAAATACATTGCTTCTGAAGATGAAAAATCACCATTTTACGGAAGTATCAATAATGAATTACAATATGAGAATAAAATATACAACTATTATATACATCCACAATGGGATGTTTTTGGCTCTGCCACTTTATATCTGAAGTTACTATTTACAGATTATGATAATGGATTTGCAATTATAGAATTAATGGGAGAATGGAATGATGCTTTATATAATGATGTCATGTTCCTAAAACGAGAAGTCATTGATAAATTAATTCATCATGGTATATATAAATACATACTGATTGGTGAGAATGTTTTGAATTATCATGGAGATGATAATTGTTATTATGAAGAATGGTGGGACGATATTAAAGATGAAGATGGTTGGGTAGCACTCATTAATTTTAGAGATCATGTTATGGATGAGATGGTGGAATCCGAACTTCAGTATTATATAAATGTCGGAGAAACTTTTAATGAAATCAATTGGCGACCACAAAAACCAAAGTATATTTTTAATGCAATTGATACCCTTATTAATGAAGGAATAAGAAGGTTGATTTGATGAAATATCAACAAATATATTTTCATTCTAAATTTAATATTATAAATCAATAGTAACAATTGTTGATTTATAATATTACCGTTTTTTAGATTTCTCTACCATGATTTTAAATTTTTCTTCTTCTAAATAAGGCTCTAAAAAGGGTTCGGACAAACGCTTATATAAAGGAAAACCTTTTCTTATTGCAATTGATAATTGTTCATAAAACTTATCTTCATTTTCTTCTAAAAAAGCAATAGCAGCAAAAGTGAAATAAACGTAACTATTTTCAGCATTAATTTTTTTTGACTTTTCGGCATTATGTTTAGCCAAATTTGCCTTTCCTTGAAGTACATAAGCAAAGGCTAGATTGTTGTAAATATAAAGGTCGTTAGAATCCAATTCAATTACTTTTAAAAAATCTATTATTGCTAACTCATACTTTTTTATAGCTTGATATGAAAATGCTCGATAGCGATAAACAGGAGAAAAGTTTGGATTATTTTTAATCACTTTTGTAAAATCTATTATTGCTAATTCATATAGCTTTGCATCTTTATAACTAAATCCTTTATAAAGATAAACTGGTGTATCAGGTTCTAATTCAAGCACTTTTGTATAATCTTTAATTGCGAGTTCATATTGCTTTAACTCGTGATAACAAAATGCTCGTTTGCGATATACTTTTATGAAATTTGGTTTTGCTTCAATTGTTTTTGTAAAATCTTGAGCGGCAAGTTTCCATTGTGTCATTGTAGTATATGACTTACCTCGATTATAATAAGCATCTACAAATACTGAATCTATTTCAATTGCTTTTGTAAACGACAAAATTGCAGCTTCGTTTTTACTTTTTTCTTGTTCCGCAATTCCTTGATTGTAATATTCAATGGCTTTTGAATTATTAGATGATTGAGCAGAAATGGTATTGATAACGAATAGACATAAGAAAGTTAGTATTGTATTTTTCACGATAAAGGTTTAAAGTTATTAAGAGCACAAAATTAAAGAATAGTAGAAGTTGAATGTACTTTTTCCTATTGTTATTAATACTAATCTTTTAAAGAATGTTTTGAATTTTGTTTTACAAAAATGTAAATAACTGAATTTATTCAATTTTCCTTGAATAAATTTCAATAGGTTGGTGTTGACCGAGTTGAATGATTTGTAAAAAATAAAAACCTTTACGGTCTGATAGTTCTAAAGGTATTCCAAGTAAGAAATCAAGTTTAGTATCAAATATGATGTCATAAAAATTCTGATTACTTCGATAATCGTACAATCCATCGGATGTTTCTATCTTTAAGGTAACTTGATTATCTTTTTTACTTGAAAGTTCTGTGTAATTAATTTTAGATTGGTAGATAATCGAATCATCTTGAGAAATTAATAAAGAATCACTTCGAAAACTTAGAATTTTCCGACATTGACAAGTTTGTGGTGTTTCAAGATAAATCCCATAAGCATTCGTAATAGAGGCATCCCAAATCCAATTGGACTGAATGTTTTTAATATATTCGCTTTTCAAAGAGTCAAGTATTTTAGTAGATTCTAATCCATAATGATTTCTACAATTATAAAATCCAACTTTATTTAATAAGTTGATTTTTTCACTTAACGATATTTCATTTTGTAACGCTTTTTCAAAATCAATTCTTTGATTAAGAACGTCATAGTTTTTATAATCAAAGTCAGAATTTATTTTAAAACCTGAACAATAGTAATCGCTTGGAGGATCAATTTCTTTAGGTTGAATCAATAAGTCATTGATATATTGAGTAGAGTCAATTTGTGCCTCTAAACAAAAAGAAAGAACGAAATTGATTATTATAAATAAGTATTTCAAAATTGTAGATTTTAGAGGTTGATATAATTGAATTTACAGAAAAGTAACGAAATAATTATCTTTTAAATTTCCTATTTCATCACGTAGGGCAAATTGGATTGTCTTTGCCAATCACAAAAAAAGCCGTTCCGAATGTTCGGAACAGCTTCTCAAATAATTTATCATTTATAAAAGGCAAAGGCACCTATATTTTCAATTTACTTCGTTTGAACTTCCACAGCAGAATTCCCCTTAACTTCTACATCATTTCCATAAACCTTAACTGTCAAATCCATATTAGAATGATTTGTAACAGTTACTGTATCTTGAGTAGTTTTAATATCTAAAATTGCACCACGGAAACGAATATTAAAATCAAAAGAAGTCCATTGTTTTGGAATAAATGGAGCGAAATGTAGTGTTCCGTCATAAACTCTCATTCCACCAAAACCTTTGGTGACAGACATCCATGTTCCTGCCATTGAGGTAATGTGTAAACCATCTTCTGTATCATTATTATAATCATCTAAATCCAGACGAGCTGTACGAACATACATTTCGTATGCCTTTTCTTCCATACCTAATTTCGATGCTAAAATAACATGAACACAAGGTGATAATGAAGATTCATGAACGGTTAAAGGCTCATAAAACTCAAAGTTTTTGCGGTGTTCTTCTACTGAAAATTCTTCTTCAAATAAGTACATTCCTTGTAGAACATCGGCTTGTTTGATGAAGCAAGAACGTAAAATTCTATCCCAAGACCAATTTTGATTAATCGGTAAATGCTTTTGGTCTAAATCTTTTACTTTGATGATTTCCTTATCTAAGAAATTATCTTGCTGCAAGAAAACGCCCAATTTTTCATCCTCAGGGAAATACATTTTTGTAGCGATTTCTTCCCATTTTGCTGTTTCTGCTGCTTCATCTAAATTGATTTTAGCAACAATAGAAGCAAATTTTTCTGCATCATCATTTTTTACAAATTCAACTGCTGCGCGAGCATAATCCATACACCAAACCGCAATATAATTCGTGTACCAGTTATTATTGACGTTGTTTTCGTATTCATTCGGACCAGTTACGCCAAGCATTACATATTCCTGTTTTGCTTCCGACCAGTTTACCCTTTGAGCCCAAAAACGAGCAATACCAACTAAGACTTCTAAACCATATTCTGTTAAATATTTTTTATCGTCTGTGTATCGAATATAATCATAAATGGCAAAGGCAATTGCTCCATTTCGGTGAATTTCCTCAAAAGTAATTTCCCATTCATTATGACATTCTT
>CAZEOC010000281.1:0-5731 GCA_964513525.1 uncultured Saprospiraceae bacterium
TGTTTTCTCTCTTCTCTCAATGAAACGAAGTGAAATGATCTCTGTTCTCTCTTCTACTGAACAGTAACAAAATATTGTCAAAAAAACTATCTTTCAATATCAAATTGTGTTTCGTTTTAGAATGTCTCTAAATTTAAATAAATAGCCCTTAAAGAGAAGAATACATTGAAAAATAACCAAATGATGTAGTATTGATGTATGTTAAAAAGTACTTTCTCAATGATGTAGAAATAGAGATGTAGAAATATAATTTGGTAAAAGGTAGCATTATCTTACTTTTACAAAGTAATATTCCATTCAAAATAAACTATTCTTTTGTTTCAAAGATTGTAAAGTCTAAATTTTACTGGATTTGATTTCGATTAAATGTAGTAGTTTTTATATCTATAAATTCCCTTTTTTATAAATTTTATTAATCATAACTTTTTCTAACCAATAAAATTAGAAATTATGAGGAAACCTTTTCTCTTACTCTTTTTCCTTTTGTTTAGTTTATCACTTTCTGCCGCCACAGTAACGTGGGATGGAGGTGCATCTACTAGCAACTGGACAGATCCTATGAACTGGAGCACTAATATGTTGCCTACAATGTCGGATGATGTTGATTTAAATGGTGCAACAGTAGTGCTAACTGCTAGTACACAAGTCCAACGGGTTTATGCTGGGGGTAGTTCAAACTTAACCGTTAACACGGGTGTAACTTTAACCATTACTGGCTTTTTAGGTGGTGATGATGGTTTAGAAGTTCAAACTTCAGCAACCCTAACGAATAACGGTACTATAGCAATATCAAATATACATACTGCTAATACTGACGCTGATGGACTTTACAGTAAAGGAACATTCACGAATAATGGTACTATCACAATTGATGGTGCAGGTCAACACGGTCTTTATTTACAAGGTGGAACTTTCACCAATAATGCAGGAAAGTCTATAACCATAACTAATTATGGTCAAGGTGATTCCGCTGCTGATGGCATTTATGCAGATGATAACGGAGGTGCAGGATCTACTTTAAATAATAATGGATCAATCACGGTTACTATGACAAGTTCTGATGATGGAATCTATATCAATGATGGTTCTATAATCAACAATGCTTCAATGATTACGATTGGAGGATCTACTGGAGATAACGGAATACGTATTGATGATGCTGGTGCTTTTAATAATAATACTGGCGGAACATTGACAATTAATTCTACTCCAGACGATCAGCTATTTCTTGATCTTACAGGAACATTTAACAATATAGGAACTGTTAATTTGAATAATGCTTCTGATGTTGGTTTATATGTAACGGATGCTGGTGTATTTACTAATACTAGTACAGGTATGGTGAATATTTCATCTGCTTCAAATTATGCTATACAAATTGATGCCAATAGCAGCACAGCAAATATTGCGAATAATGGTACAATTACGATAACAGGAGGAAGTAATGATGGTATACGATTACAAGAAATGGGTGTATTCAACAATAATACTGGTGGAACACTTACTATTACGAATGCTGGTGATGAAGGTATTCAAATAGATGATAATACTCCTGCTAGTACATTTAATAATAGTGGTTCTATTATTATTACAAGTGCTACTGACCATGGAATGGAAAATTTTGGAACATTCAATAATTTGATGGGAGGTTCTTATCAAGCTTTAAATTGTGCTGATGACGGAATAAGAATGAGAAATACAAGTACTTTCAATAATGATGGTGCTATTAATATACATGGTTCTGGTTCAGAAGATATTGAAACAGATGGAACTACTTTTACAAACACAGCTAACGCTACTATTGCTCCTGGTAACAGTATCGGTGTTATGGAAATAAAAGATGATTTTAATATGGGTTCTGCTACTACTACATTTGAGATTAGTGGTGCAACAGCAGGAACAGATTTTGATCAGATTCAAAATTTCAATGATGCTAATATCATTACTATTACAAATGCAAAAGCACACTTAGACTGGGGCGCTTATGTTCCTAGTATTGGTGATAAATTTAAGGTGATAGATGGTTCTGGTGATGTAACAGGAACTTTTAGTACTGTTACAACGTCAAATGCAAATATATTAACTACGTTAAATTATACTACAGAAGAAGTAGAAGTAGAAGTTACAGGAATTACACCAGACTCTGTAGATATTACTTTCTTAGTAAACACCGCAAATATTACAGTTGACCCAGGAGGTTTACATGTAGCAGGAGGTGGAATTTTTGGTAATCCAGGTGATTATCCAATGACAGATACTGATGGAGATGGTGTTTACGAAGTAACAGTAAAAAGAGCAAAAGGTATTTCTGGTAATTATATCTTTACAAATGGTAACTGTCCAAGTTGGAGTTGTAAAGAGAATATAGGAGGTTTACCTTGTTCAGATGCTGGAAACTTCAATGATCGTATTTTGCCAGTAATTTGGAGTGATACGACAATCATGACATGTTATGAGACCTGTGCAACAGATACGGTATGTCCAGTATTTATTCCTGGACCATCATTACCAATTACTTTCCAAGATACAGTAACAGTTAACCATTCGATTACACCATTTGGTGGAAATAATTCATGGATAACAGTAGATCCAACAGATCCAAACAATAGTGTTTTAGAAACAAATAAAGGAACAGGTGCTCAAATCTGGGCTGGTACTACAATCGGTGGAAATGGTTTGACGACTGGTGTTCCATTTACAGCTACTGAAACGAAAATGACTGTTAGAGTTTGGTCGCCAGATGCAAATATTCAAGTTCGTTTGAAAGCAGAAGATGCGAGTAATAATACCATTACAGTAGAAACAGAAGCTACAACTACGGTAGCAAATGCATGGGAAACGTTGACGTTTGATTTTGCTACACCAGTAACAAGTACTCCTGCGTTGAACTTTGCGAATACTTATGATAAAGTATCTATCTTCTTTGATTTTGGAACAGTCGGAGCAGGAAAAAAATACTACTGCGATGATGTGATGATGTATGTAGCACCACCAGCAGCTAAGCCATCGTTACCAATTACATTCCAAGACACAGTAGGAGTAGATCATAAGATAGTAGATTTTGGTGATAATAGCTCAATGTTTGCTGTAGATCCAAGTGATCCGAATAATACAGTAGTAAAGAGTGAAAAGAAAACTGGTGCACAAGTATGGGCAGGAACATTAGTTGGAGATAATGGTTTAGCAAGTGCAATACCATTTAGTGCAACAGATACAAAAATGACTGTACGAGTATGGTCTCCAGATGCAGGAACTCCTATTTTGTTAAAAGTAGAAGATACCGCAAACGGAGCAATTAGTGTAGAAACAACAGATACAACTACGGTTGCAGGTGCATGGGAAACCTTAGAATTTGATTTTTCTAATCATGTTGCAGGAAACCCGTTAAATCTAGTGAATACATATGACAAGGTTGTAATTTTCTTTGACTTTGGAAGTGCAGGAACAGGAAAGATTTATTATTGGGATGATGTTATGATGGCAGCACCAGTAGTTCCTACACCCGATTCTGTAAATATTACATTATTAGTAAATACAGCTAACATTACAGTTGATCCAACAGGATTATATGTAGGAGGAGGATCAGGCTTTGGTGGACCAACGGACAATCCAATGGCAGACTCTAATGGAGATGGCATTTGGGAAGTTACAGTTCGTAGACCAAAAGGTTTTTCAAGCGATTACATTTTCTTGAATGGTAACTCAGGTTGGGGCGCGAAAGAAAATATAGCAGGTTTACCATGTGCAGTAGCACCATTTAATGATCGTACCTTACCAGGCGTATATTCAGATACAACATTATTGACGTGTTTTGCAACATGTGCAACAGATACAGTATGTCCAGTACCGTTAGCTATGCCAGATTTGCCAATTACATTTCAAGATACAGTAACTATAGATCATAAGATAAGAGACTTTGGTGATAATAGTTCAATGTTTTCAGTAGATCCAAGTGATCCAATGAATACAGTAGTGAAGAGTGAAAAGAAAACTGGTGCACAAGTATGGGCAGGAACAGTAGTAGCAGATAATGGTTTAGCGAATCCAATACCATTTAGTGCAACAGATACAAAAATGACTGTACGAGTATGGTCACCAGATGCAGGAACACCTATTCGCTTAAAAGTAGAAAATACTGCTAATGGCGGAATTAGTGTAGAAACAGAAGATACAACGACTGTAGCAGGTGGATGGGAAACCTTAGAATTTGACTTTGCTAATCATGTTGTAGGAAATCCGTTAAATCTAGTTAATACATATGATAAAGTAGTAATGTTCTTTGACTTTGGAAGTGCAGGAACAGGTAAAACATATTACTGGGACGATGTAATGATGGCAGCACCTCCTGTCGGATCAGCAAATGATTTGGTATTAACAGCATTGTATGATGGTCCTTTACCTGGTGGTAGTCCAAAAGGTGTAGAGGTTTATGTTTTAAATAACATTGCTGATTTAAGCGTTTATGGTCTTGGTACTGCAAATAATGGTGGTGGTACTGACGGACAAGAATATACTTTTCCTGCTGTTTCGGCTACTGCTGGTACATTCTTATATGTAGCGAGTGACTCAGTAGATTTTGCAAGTTTCTTTGGTTTTAATGCTGACTTTATCGACAATCAAGGTGGTGGAGGTAATTCTGCTGCAATGAGTTTCAATGGAGATGATGCAATAGAATTATATGGGCAAGGTCAAATTATTGACATTTATGGAGATCCAAATCTTGATGGAACTGGTACAGCTTGGGAGTATTTAGATACTTGGGTATATAGAAATTGTACTAAAGGTCCAGATACTACTTTTATTATTGGAGACTGGACAATCACTCCAATCAATAATTTTGACAATGTAACATCTAACGCAGCGGCACCTTTGCCAATGCCTGTTGGAACATATTCTCTTACTTGTCCACCTGCACCAGATTCTGTAGATATTACATTTTTAGTAAATACAGCGAACATCACAGTTGATCCAACAGGACTCTTTATAGCAGGAGGTCTACACTTTGGTAATCCAGGCGATTATCCAATGACTGATGTCGATGGAGATGGTGTTTGGGAATTCACAGTTAGAAAACCAGAAGGATTTACAAGTGATTATACTTTTACAAATGGTAATTCAGGTTGGGGCGCAAAAGAAGATATCTCAGGTCAATCCTGTGCAGTAGCACCATTTAATGATCGTAACTTACCAGGAATATGGAGTGATACGACACTATTAACATGTTTTGGAAGTTGTGTAACAGATACTATTTGTCCAGCACCACCAGCAATGGTAGACTTGACATTTACAGTTGATATGTCTCAATATGCAAATCCAGTAACATCAGCAACTATTTTTGGTAGCTTCAATGGATGGAATAATACAGTAAATCCATTAACAAATCAAGGAAATGGTTTATGGTCAACAACGATTACAGTTCCAGAGAATGATTCTCTTGAATACAAATTTTTGACAAACGGGATACAAGAAAATCTGGTAGTTGGCTCATCTTGTACAAAAACTACAGGACAATTTACGAATCGTTTCGTGGCTTATGGTAACATGAATATGGCATTAGATACGGTTTGTTGGGAAAGTTGTGTAGGATGTCCTCCAGTTGTAGTTACGCCAGACTCGGTAGATATTACATTCTTGGTAAATACAGCGAATATTACAGTTGATCCAACGGGAGTATTCCTAGCAGGTGGTGGAAACTTTGGTAATCCAGGTGATAATCCAATGGCAGATCCAG
>CAZEOC010000282.1:0-5723 GCA_964513525.1 uncultured Saprospiraceae bacterium
GTTTTTTTCTCTCGCCATTTCTTCTCTTAAAATCACCTAATCCAATTCGAATTTCTTCATCGCTTAAAATATAATGCCTAATGTAAAAATATTCGCTATCTCTTATATTCAGTTCTAATGGATAATATCTGTATGTAGATTCTTTTTCATTTATTGAGTATTCGAAAATTTTCTCCCGATTACAGTAAGCTAATTTGTCAAAGATTATTTGGTTGTCAATTATTTCTGTATCTATCGAGTCCAAGCCAATCCTCACTCTAAGGTCTTTAAATTCATTCAAGAATTCTTCACTAAAAATAATTCTCAGCGTATCAGATTTCAAATTTTCGCTTGATTTCACTTCTATCATTGAATCTAAATCTATTCCTTCAAAAAGTACAATCTTACCTTTTTTGATTTCCCAATCTCCGTAAAAATGACCCCAAATATGGCAGCTATGGTTTTTAGCTTGGTCAAAATGAAAAGTTTTATCTTTTCTCAATTCAAGGTGACTATAATCTTCCGAATTATCAATGCTATAAAATTCCCCAATGGCAGATTTAATTTCTATTGGTTGGAAACTTTGACATCCGATTCCAATTATTGAAATTATCACTATCAGTAGGTTTTTTATCATCTGTTTTTCTTTTTCTTAATGGAAGTGAACTTGTTCAAACACGCCATATGACGTATTAAATCCTTATAAACACAGCTCGATTTTTTAAAAGGATTACTATGTTATCTATTTAAATCCAAGTTAAACTTTTATTTTAGTGTGCACAAATGAATAAAAATAAATCTTGATATTATAGCTGTAAAGGAGGATTGATAAGGGAAAGTGAAAAATAGCTGATTGTAATTATTTATCCTGATTTTTGGGAACACGATTTTTTAATCTTTTATTCTTGTTATGCTAAAGCATATTAGCGCTCACAATGATAATATTGTATGAAGTAACTTATATAGATTCGGAAGATAAATAAGAAATACGCAACTTATCAGCCGGTGAGTGCAATCATTGGCGAAAGCCATTTAAACCATTTTTGTTTTGGATTGTAAAATAACTGTTTTAGGAATGATAGAACAGTTTTATTAACTTTGCTTGAACCATATTTATAATGAAAACTAAAATCAATAATGGAGCTGTAAGACTGCTTCGCTTTTAGAATTGAAACGTTAGATACTTATGAATTTCATTGAATATCGTGTATGAAATTTAGAATACGGTTGAAATAATGATTTTTTAAGTAGATGAAAAGTTAAAAAGGTTGATTTTACTTATCTAACAAGTCTAATGAAAATTATTGAACTTAGGTTATAATTTAATAATAGAAGGTGTTTGAGTTGAGGTCTAAATAAGGACAACACGACAACACGACAACACGACAATATGCAATACAAGACATTATTAACAAATTTAGAAGACGGAATTTTAACTGTGACAATTAATCGTCCGAAAGCATTGAATGCGTTGAATACGCAAGTTTTCTCGGATTTAGATACTTTATTTTCAACAGATGCGAAAGCGATTGAAGGTTTGGTTGGAATAATTATAACTGGTGCTGGAGAGAAATCTTTTGTGGCAGGTGCAGATATTAAGGAGTTTACAGAATTAGATGCAAAAGCTGCGGAAAATTTATCAAAACGAGGACAAGCAATTTTTAATAAAATTGAAAACTTTAATCGTCCTGTAATTGCTGCGGTAAATGGTTTTTCGCTTGGTGGCGGATGTGAATTGGCGATGGCTTGTCATATGCGAATTGCGAATGAGAAAGCTCGATTCGGGCAGCCAGAAGTGAATTTGGGTTTAACTCCAGGTTATGCTGGTACACAGCGTTTGGTACGATATATCGGAAAAGCAAAAGCATTAGAATTATTGATGACTGCGGATATGATAAAAGCGGATGAAGCTTTGCGATTAGGTTTGGTGAATTATGTTGTTCCTGTTGGAGAATCGGTTGCAAAATCGAAGGAAATATTAATAAAAATAGGAAAAAAAGCGCCTTTCGCAATTTCAAAAGTAATCGAATGTGTGAATGCGTATTATACAAATGAAGACGGCGAAAATATGGAAGCGGTCGCATTTGGTGAATGTACAACGACAGAAGATTTTAAAGAAGGTGTCGCTGCATTTATAGAAAAAAGAGCAGCGAATTTTAAGGGAAAATAGAATCGTTCGCAGTTTTTAGTTGCAGTTTGCAATGCTGCAAATGAATAATAATTGATAAAATAAAGTTGGTAGCAACTGCAAAATGCTACTGTAAACAGCCAACTATGATGAAGGCAAAAAAATCTTATGGTCAGCATTTTTTGACCTCGGAAGTAATTTCGGAACGGATAGCAGATGGTTTAGAATTGACGGATACGTATAATGATGTTTTGGAAGTTGGTCCTGGAAAAGGAATGCTGACGAAATATTTATTGAAAGGGGATTATAACTTGAAAGTCGTAGAGGCAGATAGAGATATGGTGGCTTATTTGAATGCGAATTATCCAGAATTGAGTGAGCATATTATTTTTGAGGATTTTTTGAAAGTTCGATTAGAGGAGGAAATGGGCGATAATTTTGCGGTGATTGGCAATTTTCCGTACAATATTTCTTCTCAAATTGTTTTCAAGGTATTGGCTTGTCGGGATTTTGTACCGGAGATGGTCGGTATGTTTCAGAAAGAAATGGCAGAACGAATCGTTGCACCTCCAGGAAATAAAACTTATGGTGTCATTAGTGTTTTGACACAAGCTTTTTATGATGGAAAATACTTATTTACGGTAAAACCTGGTTCGTTTAATCCGCCGCCAAAAGTAAATTCTGCGGTCATTCGGTTGACTCGAAAACCAGATTATCAAAACTTAGGTTGCGACCATAAATTATTTCGACAAATTGTGAAATTATCATTTGGGCAACGTAGAAAGATGCTTCGAAATACGATGAAAGCTCTAATTAAAGCAAGTCCAGTTTTGGAAGAACCTATTTTTAGAGAACGTCCAGAACAACTGTCTGTTCAAGAGTTTGTAGAATTAACGAAATTGATTGAGAAAACTCGAAATGAAATGGAGAACGAATCATAAGGCTGAAAATTTTCCGTCATACCGACGAAAGTCGGTATCTCCTTGATGCAAAAGTTCAATGTTAAAACTTTTGAGATTTACTTTTATTGAATTTTTGTTCTTTAATATTTGGGAGATACCGACTTTCGTCGGTATGACGGTCTTTATTTGAGTCTTTAGAAAGTGAATTATTGATAAATTGATTTTTAATAAAAGCCAAATATGAACACATTAAAAATAACATACAAGGAAAATTACGCTATTGTACAATTAGATAATGGTAAAGTCAATGCAATTAGTACGGAATTAGCGAAAGAGTTAGGGGAAACATTCCGTAGTTTGGAAGCTAATGATGAAATAAAAGGCGTGATTTTAACTGGTCGTCCGCATGGATTTAGTGCTGGTTTAGATGTAATGTCTATGGCTGGTCGTGGTTTGGCGGAATCCAAAAAATTCTGGGAATATTATTTAGATGCTTTGCAAGTGATGGTTCGTTTTCCAAAACCTTTTGTTTGTGCCATTACTGGTTATGCACCTGCTGGTGGAACAATTTTAGCTTGTTGTGCAGATTATCGAATTATGGGAATTGGCGAAAAGCACGTCATCGGAATGCACGAATTTAAAATGTCTTTACCAATTCCAGAATTATTATCTCGAATTTATGCTTATACATTGGGGGAGAAAAATGCTTGGGAAGCGGTTTTAAATGCTCGTTTGTATCATGCAGAATCTGCAAAAGCAATTGGTTTGGTAGATGAGGTTGCTGAAGTAGAAGCAGTTTTGGAGTTGGCAGAAAAGCGATTGAAAAAGTATATGCGAGTTTATTTACCAATGTTTATGAAAACTAAACGCTATTTACGAAGAGAATTGTTGGAAGCAATTGATATGAAAGTAGAAGATATGTTGGGCGAGATTTTGGAAGATTTTGAAGACCCCAAATTTGCAGCTTTGGTTGGTAGCTTTTTACAATCTTTGAAGAAGAAGTAAATAACAATTGATAATTGAACTCACCCCAAACCCCTCTCTTAAAAAGAGAGGGGTTTTTAAAATAGCTTTGCTATTTTCTGACTCAACTCCGCTTGACAACAAATTTGTCAAGAAAGTTCCTCTCTTTCAAGAGATTGGGGTGAGTTCAAACGAAAAATTATGAAAATAAAACTAATTGCTTTCGGTATTGCAAAAGATATTTTGGGTAATCGAGTTTTGGAAATAGAAGTGGCAGAAAAGACAACAATTGCGAATCTAAAAACACAATTGATAGAATCTTATCCGACTTTTTCAAAATTAGCCAGTTTATCTTTCGCTGTGAATGAATCTTATCAAGCGGATGATTTTTTATTAATGGAAAATCAAGAAGTCGTGATTATTCCGCCAGTTGCTGGTGGATGATTTTTTGGTTACAAATCCTAAAAAAGCACAAATTGACACCTATATTAAAAAATCACTTTACAAATTTGCTACTTTCGTAAATCACGATGAGTAGAAGGTATGTTTTACTTTTCTTATTTAATGATTTATAGTTCATCGTTTAATGTTTATACTAAATCAAATTCACGATATGAAAACCAGTTTAAAAGTATTGTTATTACTAATTTGTATTCCATTTTTTGGTACAAATGTAGAAGCACAAATTTTCAAAAAGAAAAAACCTGAAGTTACTGAAAAGCCGAAACCGAAAAAGAAAAAGCCAAAAGGTAAAATGAAAACCTATAAAGAGATCATTACCGATAAGGCTGTTACAAAAGAAGGTTTATTCACGGTACATACGGTTGAGGATAAATATTATTTTGAGATTCCTAAGGATATTTTAGAAAAAGAAGTTTTGGTGGTAAGTAGAATCGCTGGAACGGTTAAAGGTTTGAATTTTGGTGGTGCAGGAATGAAATCTCGCCCACAACAAGTCATTCGTTGGGAGAAAAAAGGCGATAAAATTTTATTGCGTTCTGTTTCTTATTCAAGTGTCGCAAGTTACGAAGAGCCGATATATAAATCTGTTAAGCAGAACAATATTGAGCCTATTATTATGGCTTTTGATATTAAAACAATGAAAACGGATACGACAGGAAAAGATACAACAGGTTTTGTAATTGACGTAAAACCATTATTTACGACAGATGTACCAATGATTGGCGGTATTTCGACTGGGCAAAAAAGACAATTTGGAATTACTCGTTTGGATAGCAAACGCAGTATGGTTGAAAGTTTACGTGCTTTTCCGAATAATGTAGAAGTTCGTCATATTTTGACGTATAATGGTTCAAAATTACCCGCGAACTATTTAACAAACACCTTGTCTTTAGAAATGAATCAGTCGTTCATTTTATTACCAGAAAATCCGATGTTACCACGTTTATACGACGATAGAGTTGGTTATTTTTCAATTTCTCAAACGGATTATAGTTCTGTTTTACAGAAAGCTGCGAATCGTCGTTTTATCACTCGTTGGCGTTTAGAACCAAAGGATAAAGCAGCATATGAAAGAGGAGAATTGGTAGAACCAGTGAAGCAAATCGTTTATTATATCGACCCTGCGACACCAAAACAATGGGTGCCATTTTTGAAAAAAGGAATTGAAGATTGGCAACCAGCTTTTGAAGCGGCAGGTTTCAAGAATGCAATTATTGCAAAAGAAGCACCAACGAAAGAAGAAGACCCAGATTGGAGTCCAGAAGATGTACGCTATTCTGTAATTCGTT
>CAZEOC010000283.1:0-5697 GCA_964513525.1 uncultured Saprospiraceae bacterium
AAAACATGCTTCATCAGGCATTGATGCAACAATCCTAAAAGGCGGTTCAAGAACTGCTTTTTCAAATACTTTTTTATTGAATAAATCAAATTGTTGGTAAGTTTTTATCATAATCTTTTTTGTATGTATCAATGATTAGAAAAGATAAAATTAAGCTAAGTAGATTGGGAAAGTTTGTCTAAAAAGGTCAAAGAGTTTTTCTTTTAGTTCAAAAAAATGTCGAATAACTTTAAATTATTCGACATCTAAATATTATCAATTATAAACTCTTCTAACACTATCAATTTCCATAATTAAATCAGCACCATAAGCTTTTGCAGGCGTTTGAAAACCAATTTTGAAATTCCCATTAATTACTTTTTGAGTAATATTAACAGCCATTAAAGCGGTTAATGTATAAGTTTCAGGTGTTATTAAATATGCAGTTTCAGTTTGTCCGTTTTTATTTTTTACACTTCCCCAAACGTAAGCTTTAGCTCGTTTTCGAGCTTTTTCGGTTGGTCCAGTTACTTGTGCATCAACTATTTTTTTAGCAAAGTTTTTTACAAAATCCATTTTCATCAACCAATTAATCTTAGATTGAAACTGAACGAATTTTAATTGACTTTCTCGCATTCCTAAGAATACTTCAATATTTGGAATTCCGGTATTGTGGTATGCAGTCGAAACATCGCCCCAAGGAATTGTAATGCCATAACTTTTGAATTCATTCCCAAATTTTAAGATTTGAGTTTTATGTCCAATTGGTCGATTGACAATTTTTCCATTGATTCGAACTTTTCCATCTTCCCCGAGGTTCTCGACCATTGTCATTGCCGTTCCGTGAGATAAACTACCGCCTTTGGTGGCGAAACCTAAAGACAAATGAGTAGCATCTGGCATTTTATCTGCTAAAAATCGAGCTAAACAATCCGTTGGAACAACATCAAAACCACAACCTGGCAAAATCGTTATCGCAGCTCTTTCGGCTTGTAAATCATAAGTTGACAACATTTCAAAAACATCAATTTCGCCTGTAATATCTAAATAATGAGCCATATTTCTGACGCACGCTTCGACCATTGGTTTTGCAGTATGAATATAAGGACCAGCACAATGCAATACTACTTTTATATCTGCAATTGCATGGTCAATTTTCTTTGGATTTTCTAAATTAAAAATTCGAGTTTCCAGATTATATTTATCTGCAATCGGTTCTATTTTCGAAGCAGTTCTTCCAGCTAAGATTGGTTTCAATCCTGCTTTTACCGCCAATTCTACGATTAATTGAGCCGTATAACCGTTCGCTCCGTATATCATTAATTTATTCATAATTTTTATTACTCATGGTTTTAGACAAGCGCTTATTCAAATTCTATATTATACAAAAATTCTATTTGTTTTTCAGTAGCAGATTTAGGCGTATTCTTGATTATAAAATTACGAATACTAATTCCAATCCGATTGGTAATCTGAGCTAGTTTTCCAAAAGTCCAAGATGTGTTTACAATTTGACTTGTTCTTTTAATACGTTCTTTCTCAAATTGTTGAAAGGCAACATCGAGAGAATTATGTTTCAAACTAAGTAATCGTAGAACAGCAGCATCTTCAATCGCTTGACATGCACCTTGTCCCATATTTGGTGTTGTTGCATGCCCTGCATCACCCATTAGTAATATATTTCCAAAAGCAAATTGCTTCAGTGGTTTTAAATCTGAAATATCATCCCAATGAATATTTTCTTGTGCAGTAATTGTTAAAGATTCAGCGATTGGAAAGTGGTAATGTTGGAAATTATTTTGTAATTGTTGAATGGTGAAATTCTTAAAATATTCATTATTTGCTTTTTTTGAATTTATACAAGCAAACCAATAAATCCTATTGTTTGATAAAGGCACAATTCCGAATCGACCTTCTTTGCCCCAAGTTTCTGTTGCAATTGTAGTATCAAAACCTTCAAATTGATGATTTAAAACACCTCTCCAACAAGTATATCCTGCATAACGAATTTTTGAACTTGGGATTAATTGTTTTCTGATATTGGAATGAATTCCGTCACAAGCCAATAAGTAATCACCCGAAGTTGAAGTTTTATCTTCAAATTCTACAATTACCTTTTCATCTTTATTATTAAAACGAATTGCTTTTTTATTGGCAAATAATTTTACATTGGAATTTAACTGTTCAAGTAAAATTTGATGTAATTCAGCTCTATGAATAGTTAAGGTATGAATGGATAATTCATCAGAAATTTCAATTAGAATGCTTTGAGCTTCTGATAAAATTGCTCCTTTTTCATTTTTGATATAAAACTTAGACAAGTTATTTCCTGCTTTAATAATTGGACTGATAATTCCAATTGCTTTCAAAGCTTTTATCGCATTTGCACTTAAAACTAAACCTGCTCCGATTGCTTTAAACTCTTTAGCAGCTTCATAAATTTCAATCTCAAATCCACTATTTTGTAATGCAATTGCAGTTGTTAATCCACAAATTCCGCCACCATTAATAATGACCTTTTTTTTATCGTTCATAAGGAAATAATTAATCTGAAAATAATACTAGTTTTGAATATAGATTAGCATTAGACTGCTAAGTTAATTCCTCGATTGTGGGTAAACAAAAAAAGCACTGATTTAATAATCAGTGCTTTGAAATAAATGTTACTTACTTACTTAATATGATTGAACGATATTAGTGTTTCTAAAGAAAATAAGAGGGACAGAACTTACAAATTATGTAAGTTCCGCCTCTTAATATTTCAACTTACATGTTGAAATAACCAGCAAAATAAACCCAATTTTTAGTATATATAAATTGCTAAAATAGCAATGATACCTTCTACTTTATTTGATTTTCTGTATTCAGAATAATCACAAATTTTGACATTTCGTTTAAGGTACTTTCTACCTTAATTTTACCACCATTCAGTTCAATAAACGATTTTGCAATCGCCAAACCTAAGCCTGTTCCTTCAATATCCAAAACGTTTTGAGCTCTGTGAAAAGTTTGAAATAACTTTGGTATTTCAGCTTCAGAAATTCCAATTCCAAAATCGGTTACTGAAACAAAAACTTCTTTTTCTTGAAAATCAATTTCTACAATTGGCTCTCGTTTATCTTTTGAATATTTGAATGCATTAGAAACTAAATTCGATATTGCATTAAACATCAATGTTTTATCTATCCAAACCAGTCGTTCTTCACCTTTGATAATGAATTCTGCTTCTCTGTTATCAGCTTTAGCAAAACTTTCATCTTGCAAAACTTTCTGACACAAAGCAACTAAATCATGATTGTCAGGACGATAAGGTGTTTTTTTAGCATCTAATGTTCCTAAAATTAAAACGTCATCTATCATATTGATTAAACGTTTTACTTCACTTTGAATTCTATTAGAAACTTTATCGACAACTCTTTTAGCTTTTCCTTCTAATTTAGTTTTTACCATTTCTAATAATTCGGTATTTGCTCGAATTACTGATATTGGTGTTCTAAATTGATGTGAAGCCATCGACACGAATTGTGTTTTAAGTTCATTCAATTGTTTTTCTTTTTCTAATGCTGCTTTAAGTTCTAATTCTGCTTTTTTACGCTCAGAAATATCTCTTGTTGACATTTGAATAGAAGTCAATTTCATGTTTTCATCAAAGACTGGAGAAGCTAAAGATTCAACCCAAATTACTTTTTTATCTTTTCGAATAATCTGGTAAGAGAATCGAACAACTTGCTTATCATTTTTGATTAAATCGAAAATTTCATTTTTGAAATATTGAAGATTTTCAGGTTCAATCCAATCTGAAATTGATAAATTCATAAAATTTGCTAAGTCATAGCCTAACAACTTTTCTACAGAAACAGAAGCATAAGTAATGTTGCAATCTAAATCGCACAAAGTCACCATATCGCTCATATTTTCAGATATTAAACGATACTTTTGTTCACTTGCTTTTAACTGATTTTCTGCACTTAATTTATCTGTAACATCAATTTCGGATGTTAAAATAAATTGTAACTTATCATTCTCATCAAAAATCGGCTTAGCAACTAATTCAAAATCACGTTCGCCTTCATCAGTATTTCGCTGAATGATAATTGGCTCAATTTTCCTAACTTTTTGTTGTATTAAAGGGTCAAAAATGTATTGCTTAAAGGTGTAGCAAAAGTTAGTACGTTGTTTAAAAACATCGAAAAAATTTCGTCCTACGAATTCAGAAGGAACTCTTCCTATATTCACTATTGAAGGAGAAACAAATCGAAAATTGAAATTAGTATCATAAAGCGTAACCAAATCATAACTATTTTCAGAAATAATTTGATAGCGTTGTTGACTTTCCAGTAATTCTTGTTCTTGTGTAGCTAAAGTATCATTTAAGGACTTTAGAGAATTCAGTTTTTCTGAATTATTCCAAAATAAATGAATTTGGAAGCCACTTTGAGTATTAAAAGCGTAACGTTGAATTTTTAAAACAATCATTTCGTCTTCTAATCCTTTCAAAGAACAGATTACTTCTTTTGATAAAACATTTATACTTTCCACATCATTCAAAGCAGCTCGAAGTACCGCATGATATTGTGGTGATATAAAGTCAAAAATTGTTGTCAAAGAACTTTTTTCATTTGAAAAATTTGCATTTTTTTGATTTTTGAAATTCAAAAAAGCTAAATTTTCAAATTGAATGTTGTACTTGTAATCAAGTAATAGTAAAGCGTCTGAATTATTATTTAAATATTCATGAAATACGCTTTGCATATCTGACTTATCTTTCTTTGTCATCTTGATAGTTCAAATGTAGAACTGTTTTTTTAACAATCCAAACGTTTTAAATGCATTGAAACATTATCTAAAACCTTTGACCTATTATCTAAATAATGGTGAATTTTATTAATTTTGATACGAATGAATTATAATATTGATTGAATTTTATCATCAAACTTGTCTGCATGATTTCCTACTTTTGTAATTAATACAAATGCTTCATTCATATCCATTCCTAATACATCTCTAACTGCTTTTAGATAAATTATATTATCATTTAATGTAAAAGTGAATCCGTTAAAATTATGATTATGCAGCAGCAATTGTTTATAGAAATCCGTTGATTGTTCGTTTGGTAAATGTGCTATTAAAGCTTGAACTTTGAAATAGGTTCTATTATCTGCTTCAAATAATTCCAAAACTAATGTGACAGAACCTCTTTTAATTTCCCAAATAGTATTTGAAATTTGACATTTTTCGGAATTCAATCCTAATTTTTCAATCGCATCATTTATGATGTGTTGATAATCTGTCATATTTGGCATATAAAGCGTATTTAAAGGGTGATAAAAACTTAAAGTTATAAAACAATATCTGGCATAAAGGATAAAAAATTATTTTTGCGAAAAATATTATATAAATGATTAAACTAAATACAATGAATAAAATATTTACACTTGTCTTAGCAGTATTTACAATTATTACAATTAGTTCTTGTAGTGAAGATGCAGAGCAGATTTTTGATGAACAACAAATTGAAATAGAGCAATATTTAAGAGATGAAGGCTTGTTAGATGATAGTCAAGAAACTACAGAAGGAGAAGGTATCTGGTATGTTATTACATCTCCAGGTAATGGTGTTGATTATCCAACAGAAAGTTCTGAAGTAACGGTTCATTATGAAGGACGTTTATTAGATGGAACTAAGTTTGATTCTTCTTATGATAGAGGACAACCTTT
>CAZEOC010000284.1:0-5696 GCA_964513525.1 uncultured Saprospiraceae bacterium
AATCCAGATTTAATCGTGTCCAGTAATGCGGTAAGAGCGATAACAACAGCGGCACTTTTTGCTCAAAATATGAATTATCCTAAAAGTAATATTTTGGTTAAACCGGAGATTTATGAAGCATCTATGGAAACAATTTATAATGTCGTACAATCTTTAGACGACAGTTCAGAAGTTGTTTTTATTTTCGGACATAATCCAACATTTACTTATTTTGCAAATGAATTTTCAAATGTTCCTATTAGTAATATTCCAACTTGTGGAATAGTTGGTGTTGAGTTTGATACAGATAGTTGGAATAAAATTGGTCAATCAAAACATAAATGCTTATTTTTTGATTTTCCTAAGAATTATAAAAAGTAATTTTAAATATAGCTATTGAATTTATGATTGATAAATTTCCTTATATAGACAGAGACGTAAGCTGGTTGTCATTTAATTATAGAGTATTACAAGAGGCAAAAGATAAAAGAGTGCCTTTGTTAGAGCGATTGAAGTTTTTAGCTATATATTCTTCTAATTTAGAGGAGTTTTTTAGAGTTCGTATTGCGATTACTCGAAGTGTAATTAAGTTGGGTAAAAAATCTCAAAAAGCTTTAGATTTTAAACCTGCGAATACGCTGAGGAAATTAAGAAATATAATAATCAAGCAGCAAGTTGAATTCACAGCTATTTATGAATTACAAATTCTACCAGAATTAGCGGAGAACAATATTTTTATTCGTAATCACAATCAATTAACAGAAACACAACAAGATTTTGTTAAAGATTATTACGAAAAAAATGCCTCTGTTTTCGGATATCCAATTGTTTTATCAAATCAAATTATTCGACCTTCACTTCAAAATTCAACTCTTTATTTAATTACAGAATTAAAAAGTTTAATAGGGGATGAGGGCGAAAATTTTGCCTTATTCAGAGTTCCTACAAGTTATTTGCCTCGATTTATAGTTTTACCTTCTGAAAATCCAGAACACAAAGAAATTATATTTTTAGATGATATTGTTCGCTATTCGATTCCAAGTAGATTGCCGAATTATGAAATTAATGAAGCCTTTTCTATTAAGTTGACTCGTGATGCTGAATTGTATATCGATGATGAGTTTTCTGGTGATTTGGTGGAGAAAATTAAAACAGGTTTAGCAAAAAGAAATGTTGGTCCAGCAGCAAGATTTGTTTATGATAGAAAAATGCCAGATTCTTTCTTGAAGTTTTTGAAAGGTTTTTGGAAATTGAAAGAAGTAGATTTATTTCCAGAAGGAAATCTTCATAATAATTATGATTTCTTTGGTTTTCCAGATTTTGATAAGTCGAACTTAAAAAATAATGATTTACCATTATTACCAAAAAAAATCTTGGAGAATAGTGAAGATATTTTTAATCAAATTAAGGTTAAAGATGAATTTATTCATGTGCCTTATCATAGTTATGAAAGTGTTTGTCAGTTTTTCGAACAAGCTGCAAACGATGAAAATGTTGAATCAATTAAAATAATTCAATATAGAGTTGCGAAGCAATCTCGAATAATGGAAGCATTAATCAAAGCGGCTCAAGCGGGCAAAAAAGTAACTGCTTTTGTAGAAATTAAAGCTCGTTTTGATGAAGAATCTAATTTGATTTGGGCTGATAGATTAAAAAAAGCTGGTGTAAATGTTTTATACAGTTTTCCTGGGTTAAAAGTACATGCAAAATTAGCAATAGTAAGGAGAAGGGAAGGAGAAGTAGTTAATAAATATTGTTATGTAGCTACGGGGAATTTCCATGAAAAAACAGCTAAATTGTATAGCGATTTTGGAATTTTCACTTTTAATAAAAAAATTACATCGGAAGTAAATGCTGTATTTAATTATTTAGAATTTCAAGAAAAACCGAAAAAGGGATTTAAACATCTTTGGGTTGGGCAATTCAATTTAAGGGATAAAATAATTGCTAATATTGAGAAAGAAATTGAAAATGCTAAAAAAGGAAAATTAGCACATGTATTGATGAAAGTCAATAGTATAGAAGATAAAGAAGTGATTAATAAATTGTACGAAGCGAATTTAGAAGGTGTAAAAATCGACTTGATTGTCCGTGGGATTTGTTGTATTGTACCTGGAATTCCAGGGATAAGTCACAATATAAATGTGATTAGTATAATTGACCGTTTTTTAGAACATGCACGTGTTTTCAAATTTCATAATAATGGAAAAACGATTACTTATCTATCTTCGGCAGATATTATGGAGCGAAATTTAAGTAGAAGAATTGAAGTCGCTTTTCCTGTTTTAAATAAGGAAATAGAATCACATATTCATCAATTTCTTAATATTCAATTGCAAGATAATGTAAAAGCAAGAATCATTGATAAAAACAATAAAAATGAATATAAAGTTGATGCTTCTCCTGTTTCTGTTCAATCACAATTAGAAACTTTTGAATATATTCAACAATTAGAAAAATAAAAAAATAGAGATAAAAAAAAAGCTGCTAAAATTGAATTCAATTTTAGCAGCTTTTTTTATTTTAAGAAGATATCTATTCATCATCTTGTACTCGATATAATGCCCAACTTTCTACTCGACCATCTTTCACATGGAAAGCAATTTGTTTGAAATCATAAACATAATATTGTCCAGAAGCAGTTTGCTGTGTATGTGAAGGTTGTCCATATTTAATTAAAATATCTTCACTAAAAGTACCAATTTTGATGCCTTCTCCAGATTCTCCATCGTAATTATCTCTTGTAACATGTAATAAAGTATAACCAGATTGTCCTCCGTTGATTAAGTTAATCAAGATTTTAGATTCGTCCATTAAACGAACGCCACAAGCCAAATCATTTTTAATATCTAATAATATATCGACATCAATAGTTTCTAAAAATGCATCTAAACTAATATTATCTAATTTTTCTTTAGATAATGATAATTTGGGTTTTGGTATAGAAGGAAATGGTGTATTTCCACTGAAAATATCAATATTTGCTTGAGCTAACCTTTTTGAACTTTCAGATTTTTGAGAAGCCTTACTTAAATATTCGATTCCATCGTCTTTCTCTTGATTATGTAAAGCAGCGATTCCACGAATAATGTAAGCATCACCTTCTGCTTTATTATTTCCTCTTTTTTTAGCAATTTTAATTGCTTTTTTAGCGAAATACTCTGCATCATCATAATTTTCCATCAAATCTTCAACACAAGCAATATTGATTAAAGCCGTTGCATAATCCGTATCTAAAGCATAAGCTTGTTTGAAATAAAAACGAGCTTGGTCTAATAAATAATTACGTTTTTCTTCTCTTTCTGCAAAACCATATATTTCACCTCTAACCTTAGGCTTAGTCATTCTCGTTTCGTTATCCAATAAAATTGGATAAGCAAATTTTAATTGCTCATCATTACTATCGAATAATTGTAAAGCAGCCAAAATAGCGTTTACACCAGCATTGTTATATATTTCTCTACTTTGAAAATCTTTTAAAATGTAGCTGTAATATTCATTTACAGTTTCATGCTGTTGTAGAACAATCATATAATTCGCAGCATCAAAAACATGGATTAATTCTTCCAATTTCATCTCAGACTCAACTGCTAATTTTGAACGGTCATCTAAACTTGGATAACCTGCAATATCATCAGGTAAACCATATTCCGTATAAACATCAACTAATAATTTAGGCATAATTCCGAAAGTTTGGTAACCAGCAGAATAAGCTAAAAAACCGCCTAAATAATCGGCTTCGGTTTCATTAGTTGTTTTCATATCTAATGACTTAGCGTTTGATTTTACAGTTCCGCTTACGTTCAAATCCGTAAATGCAGTCGCAAAATCATTTCCCCAAGCATGTTTTTCGTAATAATGTGTGATTTCGTGTCCAATCAATGCTGCAAGTGCATTCAAGGAATCTTCCTCAAATTCAATACAAACATCATAAGCAGATTCCTCTAAACCGATTTGTGATTTTTTATTATTCATCCAAGCGACATATCGTTTCTTTTTGGACATAATAAAAACAGGAACTTGCATTCTTTTGTCACCTTTCGCTTCGATTAATTCATCAAATATTTTTTTGGCAGTTTGATATTTGTAATTATCAGCGGTTAACATGGTTTCTGTTTCATTGGCAAAAACAGAAAAGGAAACTGAGATTAATAATAATCCAGTTAAAAAGTAATTCTTTTTCATAGTGATGCAAATTTTGAAAATTATATTTTCAGGTGTTCAAATTAACTATAAATCGTAAACGATAAACTATCCTTAAATAGTTTATTATTGATAATTTATAATCTAATACTTTTACTTTTCTTTTATCTCAAAATTATCAGAAAAGCCTTCATTTAATGATTGTTCTTTTATTTTATCCAAAATTTGTTCCGTTTTGGAGATTTTTACTTCAAAATCAAGGGAAGCTCGTTCTTGAAAAGTTTGATTGGAAAGTTTTAAATCATGTTGATTTAAAAAACTCATTATTTGACCAGTAATTTCATAATCATATATAATTGTAAAGCTATCTGTAATGATTTGATTTTCAATCACTGCATTCGTCAAAGCTTCATAAGCACCTGTTCTATAAGCATTTATCAATCCACCAACGCCTAATTTTGTGCCTCCAAAATATCTAACAACAATAATTAAAATATTTTTTAGATTAAAACTATCTATCTGTCCAAGAATGGGTTTTCCAGCAGTTCCAGAAGGTTCTCCATCGTCATTTGCTCGAAAACTATTACCATCAGTTCCGAGTCGATAAGCATAACAATGATGCCTTGCTTTCCAGTGTTCTTTCCGTATTCCCTCTAAATAAGACTTGACTTCATCTTCATTCGTCACAGGAAAAGCATAAGCAAAAAATTTACTTCCTCTATCCGTAAATAAGCCTTCTGAAATTTCCTTTATTGTTTGGAATGAATCTATCATATTTTAGTGAAAATTTGTTAATCGGTAATGTTTATTTGTTAATCGGTAGTATCATGAAGCCATCATACTTACTAAAACGCAAAGCGTTCCTTGATGCTTAATTTTTTTAAATAAAATGTCCTAGCATTAGCCGATTAACAATTAACAACAACTAATCCTTTAAAGAAAGTTGAATTCGCTTTCGCTGAATATCAACACTAATTATTCTTGCTTCTACTGTTTGATTTAATTTCAAAACTTCATTAGGATTTTTAATAAAACGATTGGCCATTTGAGAAACATGAATTAAACCATTTTCTTTAATTCCAATATCCGTAAATGCACCGAAATTAGTAATATTCGTAATAATTCCATTCACCATCATTCCTTCATGTAAATCTTCAATTGATTTAATTCCTGGTGAAAAGGAAAATGATTTAGCCTTCCCTCGAGGGTCCAAACCTGGTTTATCTAATTCCTTTAAAATATCTTTTAAGGTTGGCAAACCAACAGTTTTGGAAACGTATTGAGTTAAGTTGATTTGTTTTCGAAGAAACGGATTAACGTGTGTTAGAAAGAGGGCTATAAAAAAGATGAGTATTAAATTGGTTTATCAATGATAACACACTTACAGTAACAATTTATAATAATTAAATCAGAAATCAAATATTGATTATTAAAAAAAAACATTTTTCTTTCCTAAATTATTTTTCTGAACTTGAAAGTGGAGTACTATACAGATAATAAAAACTAGAATTATCAAGCTATGTAAGAGAGGGCATCTTTGCTTGATGTGACATATAAAAGAAAAACAATGCTTT
>CAZEOC010000285.1:0-5654 GCA_964513525.1 uncultured Saprospiraceae bacterium
TTAATAGAATAATAAAGTTGCCCTAAATTCATTTAATGTCTTGGGGTTTATTTTGTTCTGTTACAATCTAACAGGAAATTTATTTTTATCAAAATAAATCACCTAATAGATTTAAGTCCTTAATTTTCCAATAAAAAATTCACCTTTTATTTTGATTTTCGTTTACCCGAAGCATTAAATAATTTACTTTATAGTTTACTACGAAACCAAATCAAATTAATGTTCAAACTTCAAATTCTATATTATTATTTACAGTTTCGATGGCGAAAAAAATATCAATTCAATAAAGAAGAATTGGTAAAAAATAGAAGAAAATTAGCAAAAAGGTGGCGACAAAATCTCCAAAAATCAACTTTTTATCAATCTTTTATTAATAAACAATTAAGCGACTTTCCTATAATCTCTAAATCAGAATTTATGAATAATTTTGATTTAATCAATACCGTTGGAATCACTAAAAAAGCAGCTTTAGAAATTGCTTTGAAAGCAGAAAAAAGTCGAAATTTTTCTCCCATGATTAACGGTGTAACCATTGGATTATCTTCGGGAACAACAGGGAATAAAGGTATCTTTTTAGCGACTCAAACTGAACGTGCAAAATGGGTTGCAGCGGTTTTGGATAGAGTTATTGGATTAGAATTAAGAAAACGAAAAGTTGCTTTTTTTCTTCGTGCAAATAGTAATTTATATGAATCTGTTGGGTCAACTTTATTGAAATTTCGTTTTTTTGATATTAAATCTAATATGCAAAAAAACACGATTGATTTAATCCTATTTCAGCCACATATTTTGGTTGCACAACCTTCCGTTCTTAGAGAAATTGCACACATTTATCAAGCAAATAAAATCACGAATTTTCCTGAAAAAATCATTTCAGTAGCAGAAGTTTTAGAACCAGAAGATAAGCAGGTTTTTGAACAAGTTTTTCAACAAAAAATTCATCAAGTTTATCAATGTACAGAAGGTTTTTTAGCGGCAACTTGCGAACAAGGAAATTTACATTTCAACGAAGATTTTTTAAAGATTGAAAAACATTTTATTGATGAAAATAAAAACCGTTTTCATCCAATTATTACGGATTTCAATCGTACTTCTCAGCCAATTATACGCTATTTATTAAACGATATTATTCATGAAGGCGAACCTTGTACTTGTGGTCGAAAAACAATGACGATAGAAAAAATTGAAGGCCGTGCTGATGATGTTTTTAAATTTCAACATAAAGAAAAAGTAATTACTGTTTTTCCAGATTTTATTCGTCGTGCTGTAATTACGGCGAGTGACGAAATTACTTTTTATACGGTTATTCAACGTTCGAATGATTTGATTGAATGTTATTTAGAATGTAAAAGTGAAAGTCAAAATGAAAAATTAAGTGGAAAAGTTATAATTCGAGAAGCTGTTCGAACTAATTTTGATTTGCTTTTTAGATATATTGGAATCAAACCAAAATTGATTTTTATTGATAATTTTGAGATTAAAAAAGGAGAGAAACTGAGAAGAGTTTTTGTAGATTTACAGTAGAGAATAGAACTTTTCATCAATGTTCTAAACCTAACAGATTTTGAAAATCCATCAGGTTTTTAATTAAATTACAAAATCTCTAAAATTTTCAACTCAACTCGTTGATTTTTACGTCTGCCCACAAAAGTATCATTTGTTGCAATTGGTTTTGCTTTACCATAACCTTTTGTATTAATTTGATTTGAAGGAATCTGATTATCTAATAAAAAAGCTGCTATTGCATCTGCTCTATTTTGAGATAATTCATCTGCAAAACTATCTGCACATAAGCCGTTTGTGTGTCCGCTAATTTCCACTATAAGATTCGGGTTTGATTTCAGAAAATTTACCAATCTTTTTAATTCATGATTAGAGTTTGGTTTTATAGTTGATTTATTAGCATCAAATAAAATATTTTGAAGCGGAATTATTGCATCTTTTTTTATCGCTATTAATAATATATCACTATTTATTTCTTCATAATCCGAAGTGATTTTTTTTGTTTTGCTTTTAGTTTTTTCCACTTCTCCATCTAATTCTTCTTCCTCATTTTCAATATCTAAGACGTAGGCAAATCCATTGATTGTCGGCATTTTATCTTGTGGAATTATCAATTGTCGACTATTCGCATCAATAATTTCTTTTGTTTCATTATTAATCAATCGACCAGTAATCAAACGAACTGGGTCAGGTTGTGCTTCTTTAGGTAACTCTATTCTATACAAATCTGATTGCCCTTTTCCTCGAAAATCAGATGCAAAATAAGCATAATTTCCAGATGCCGGAATAGAATAATTATAATCATTTCCAGGAGTATTCAGATAGCTTCCCAGGTTTTTAGGTTCTGACCAATTCGTCCAAGAATCATCTAATCGCTTCGCCATAAATATATCTAAACCACCAAATCCATAATGTCCAGAACTCGCAAAATATATGGTTTTATAATCCGCCGCTAAGAAAACACTGCTTTCCATTCCGATAGAATTTATCGTTTTTCCTAAATTTTTAGGTTTCGACCAATTTTCATTATTCATCCGAAAAGAAACATACAAATCCATATCACCGACAGAATTTTCTAGTTCGATTGCCATTAATAAAATATTTCCATCTGGACTGACATGATAATTTGCAAACGTACTGAAATTGTACATTTCTTGAATTTTCATTACATTAGGTTTAGTCCAATTTTCACCTTCAAGCTTTGCGAAAGCAATTCCATCTCTTGCACGTCTTTTATAGGCATTTTGCATATATAACAAATCACCATTCTCCCCAACTGCAACCACAAAATTATGTTTTTCATTATTCAAGGGTACATCAATGTTTTTCGCTTTTCCCCATTCGCCGTCAGCTTGTAATTTAGAAAACCAAATGTCATCCTTTTTATCCTTTCCAATATTATCTTGATGATTTTTTCGAGTAAAATATAGCGTCTTTCCATCTGGAGAAATGATTGGTAAACGTTCATCCGCATTAGAATTTACCATTTCTCCCAAATCCTCTGGAAAAGGTACAACGGAACTATATTCTAATTCATCTACTTCCAACTTAATTCTCGCTCGACTATCAGAAATGGCAATAGCATCAATTTGATTTGTACCTTTTACTGCTTTTGTGTTTAATGTTAATTTTAAACTAACCGCCTTGTATGGTGTTTTATCAATCTTTCGGGTAAAAAATCGAGATTGTGTATAAAGAGGACGAGAACGAACAGTTTGAAAAACTAAATATTCATTCCCAGCTTCATCGTATAAATAAACTTCATCAATTGCTCCAGGATTTACACTTTCCATTATTGCAAACTGTTGCACAAAAGTAGGTGCTTCAAAAGTGACATGTATATATTCTACTGCGTCTTTATCATCCTCTTTGGGTGACCATGAAAATGGACTATCAAAATAGCCGTCCATTGCATTTGGAAAGCCCAAAACTTGTTTTGCAGCATAAAATTGTTCACTTTTCTGAGAAGAAAAATCAATCACTTTTGTTGCCCATTGTACGTTATTACAATATGTAAAAGAAACACAAAAACAGAAAATTATTGTAAATTGAAGTTTCATATTTTAATTAGTTTAATGGTAAAAGTTGATGATATAGTAGGTTGATGAAAATTTCAGTTTCTATAAAATTTTCACCATATTATTTATAATTCAATGTTATACTTCATTAACGTTTAAATTACACAAAAGGTGAAGTCAAAACAAATAAAAAATTAAATAAACTTAAAATGTCCAAATTAAAAACGCTAATCACGATTTTTTTATTGACCAATATTACTATTTGTTCTGCACAGCTGGATAGTACAAGAATGAAAACTTTTAATTCAAAATTACAAATAGGTTTATTTTTAGCCGATAATAATGCTACTAATATTTTTACAAATACACAAGGTGAATCTTTTACGCAAACTATGGCTTTAAAACCGAGTTTAGGTTTACAATTTGCTTATAATGGAGCAATTTTAGCATTAGGAACTGGCGTTCCGATTCCAAATGGACGATATAGTTATGACTCCAGTAGTACAATAAATATTTCTGGTTATTTCTCCCGTCCAAAATATATACTTTGGGGAGCAGCAAGAAGATTTCAAGGTTTACTAAATGAAGATGGAAATGTAATTGAAAATTCTAACTACAATAATTTGACTGCCAGTTATATGTATATTTTCAGTGAAAACAATTATTCTTTTCGAGCAGCTTATCGTCAAGTTGATCAGCAATTAAAAAGTGGCGGTTCGTGGTTAGCAAAAGGTGTTTTGAGTTATACCAATGTTAACGATAGTACACTTTTAGTTTTAGGAAATGAGAATTTTACCGGTCTGACAACTCAAGGAATTTCTCTTTTTGGCGGTTATGGTTATACTTTAAATTTTAATAAAAACTGGTTTGCTTCGGTTCTTTTACTTGGCGGAATTGATTATCAAGCTGCTAATGATTTGACTATAAAATTAACAGAACGGAGTAAAAGAACACATTCCCTTGCACCAACTTACGATTTCAAAGCTTCGATCGGTTACAATTCTGACCGTTTTTATATTTCTGTTTTATTTGGAGTCGATAATCGCTTAGCAGTCAATGGTATTGAAGGAATTGATTTTGAACATCAGTTTTTGAGAACGGATTTGAGGTTTGGTACAAGAATCAATGCTCCAAAAGTGATTACTAAAATTGGATTTTTAAATCGTTAATAGAGTAAATTCTACTACTTTCACCAACGTTTTCCAGCAAATGTAAAATATGAAAACACTACAAATATTATGCTTATCATTATTATTCATTACCATCTTTAGTTGTAATGAAGATAAGACACAACCGACAGTAGAACCACCAATAATTACTCCTTCAAATACAGATGGTTTATCTTATTTAGCTTTGGGAGATTCTTATACAATAGGTCAAAATATACCAACTACTGGACGTTATCCTGTACAATTAGTTGATTCTTTAAGAAATCGAGATTTATTGGTAAAAGATGCGCAAATCATTGCTCAAACTGGTTGGACAACTGCAAATTTATTAAATGGAATAGCGAATAATACTTTAGAAATTCCTTATGATTTAGTTTCTTTATTAATTGGTGTTAATAACCAATATCAAGGAAAAAGCATAGTAGAATATGAAGCAGAATTTAAAATACTTTTAGAGGATGCAATTCAATATGCTGGTGATAATAAAGATAAAGTCTTTGTAGTTTCTATTCCTGATTATGGCGTTACTCCTTTTGGTATTGCAACTGGAAATTCGCAACAAATAGGAATTGAAATTGACCAGTTTAATTCAGTCAATCAGAGAATTACAGATAGTTTGAATATTCAATATTTTGATATTACAAGAATCTCCAGACAAGCTGCAAATGATTCAAGTTTAACCGCAGATGATGATTTACATCCTTCGGAAAAAATGTACAAGCTTTGGGTAGAATTAATGTTAGATGATGTTTATAATATGGTGAAATAACGAATAACGATTCGTTCACTTCGTTCTCTTTACCATAAACGGCCGCTTTGCTGACGATTGACTAACAGGTATATTAAAATAAAAAAACGAGAATTTCATTTTGAAATTCTCGTTTTTTTATGTCAGTTGTTAGTGTCGTTGTTTGTTATTCATTATTTACAACTTCCGCTACCTTGGCTTCAACTTTTGCCTTTT
>CAZEOC010000286.1:0-5649 GCA_964513525.1 uncultured Saprospiraceae bacterium
TGTCCAATCCCCTGGTACATAAATTTGAGGTTTAAGCATCACTTTCACCTCTTCCTCTTTAGCTTTTCGAATACTTTCCAATACACCTTCTTCTTTTTCTCCCCACCATTGTCTATCAGAATTAAAAAAAACTTGAGGTTTTCCAACCATAGTAAAACCATAAGGAATGATAGCAACCCAATTTGCATTGACTTTTTTCATTGCCAACATCGGATTTTTGGTAAAAGGATTTGGAGGAGCAACTAAGGTCAAGCCGCCCATTTTAGGTAAAGGGTTTTCAACTTCTTGAGGTTGACAATTCGACTTTTTTTGTTGAATACAATTAGAAAAGGAAAGAATTATTATTATTAATAAACAAACTATCTTTTTATTCACCATTTTAGATAAGTATTGATTTTTATATAAATATCTAAAATTATACTTTTTTTTAAGAATCCTTACTTAAACGCTTGAATTCCTTTCTGTTGTAGTCTTAATTCCCATGCTTTAACAGAAAATTCAATAGCCAAATATTCTTCTTTTATTTTAGAAATACAATCTGCAGAATTTGTAAAATCCTTACTTGAACCCATATTTTCTAACTTTTGACAAAGGTTCGATAAGTGAACTGCTCCAATCTGAGCAGAAGGCGCTTTTAATGTATGAGCAGCAGATTTCAAGCCCATTGCATTTTGAGTTTTAAGATGAGTTTCCATTGCTTCTATCAAATCAGGAGAACTTTCTTTGTAAGCATCTAATAACTCTAAAAGAGTTTCTATATCGTCCCCTAACATCTCAGATAAACTTTGTAAACTCTTTCTATCTAAACGAGATTTAATAGTTGTTTCTTCATAAGTAGAAATCATTTCAGGTTTAGTTTCTACTACTTTTATTACTCTTTTATAATCAGATTTTTCTTTAATCGCAATTGGTGCATTTTGCTCTAAAACTTCTATTAAATCTTCCAAACTAAATGGTTTACTTATATAACCATTCATTCCTGCTTCCATGCAATTGTCTCTATCTTGCTTCATCGCATTCGCAGTGACCGCAATAATTTTAGGGTTTTCTCCATGTCTTTCTCGAATAGTTTTAGTTGCTTCTAAGCCGTCCATTTCTGGCATATGCAAATCCATCAAAACAATATCATAATCATTTTGAGCTACCTTATCTACAGCTACTTTTCCATTCTCTGCCCAATCAACATCATAACCCATTTTACTCAAAATAGTAATTGCTAATTTTTTATTGACAACATTATCTTCAGCTAATAAAATATTTAACGGCAAGTTTTTCGCCATTTCACTATTATATAATAATGATTGACTTTTGGCTTGTTTTGTACTTTGTTTTTCTCCGTTCTTTAAATTCTTTAAAGTTTCAAATAGATTTTTAGGCTTGATTGGTGTGAATAAGTAATAATCAAAATCAGCTTTCTTTAACTTATTTAATAAGTGTTTCAAAGAAGTCAACATGATTACTTTTGTTCCATTTTTCTTTATTAACTTAGAAAAACCGTTAGAAACAATTGGGTCGGATTCATTCAATGAAAACGCATCGATAAATAAAGCATCGATATTATTTTCAGTTCTTGAAATTTGTAATGCATGTAAATGAGAATCCGTAAAGTGACAGTTAATTCCCCAATGATTAAACCAATGTTTTAAGATTTTTCGATTTGAAGAACTTTTTCCAAATACAATAATATTTAAATCAGAAAGTTCTGAAGTTTTTTCTTGTAAATAAGCAGGTTTTGTGCTTTCAGAAACTTGAGTACGAACTGTAAAATGGAAAGTAGAACCTTCTCCTTCAACACTTTCAACCCAAATTTTTCCGCCCATTAACTCAACTAACTGTTTAGTAATTGCTAAACCTAAACCGGTTCCACCATACTTTCGAGTCGTAGATGCATCTACTTGACTAAAGGCTTTAAATAAACGTTTAATTCTATCTTTTGGAATTCCAATTCCTGTATCCTTAACGTATAAATGAAGTTCATAATATTTATCATCTGCTACTCCATTCTTATTATCATAAATAGAATCATTTGTTTGATGATTCGGATTTTCAGTAATTTCTGTTGCAGAAACACCAATTAATATTTCTCCTTTCGCTGTGAATTTCACAGCATTTCCTAATAAGTTCACTAAGATTTGTTGCAAGCGAGTTACATCACCAATTATTTGATTTGGTACATTTGCATCCATGAAATAAGCTAAATTCAAGCCTTGTTCATTTGCTTTGGGTAAAGCTAAATCTAAAGAACGTTCAATTGCTTGACGCAAATCAAACGGCATATATTCTAAGTCTAATTTACCTGCTTCAATCTTAGAAAAGTCCAAAATATCATTAATTAACATCAGTAAATTATCTCCACTGTTTTTAATAATATTTGTAAACTCATTTTGCTCTCCATTCAAATTCGTATCCAAAAGTAATCCACTCATACCAATTATAGCATTCATAGGTGTTCGGATTTCGTGACTCATATGTGCTAAAAAAGTAGATTTTGCAGTATTCGCGCGTTCTGCTAATGCTCTTGCTTCTTTCTCTTTTTCTGTTAATTGAATTAATTCTTCTGTTCGCTTTTCAACTAAGACTTCTAATTTTGCTTTTTGCTCTACTAATCGACTATTATTCCATTTTGCTAATAAATATGCAATAAATAATCCTATTAAAACATAAGCTAATATTGCCCAAAAAGAAGCATACCAAGCAACTTTTACTCTATAAGGAACAGTCAAAATTGGAGACCAAGCATAACCTTTTTGTTTTGCTCTAATTTCTACTTTATACTTTCCCGTTGAAACTTGAGGAATTGTTAGTTCATTCATTTTCATTGGTTGAGACCAATTATCTGAAATTCCTTTAATTCTTGTTTGATATAAAATTCCTTCTCCAGGATAAGATAAACTTGCAAATTCTAATCTAAAATTAGAGTGAAAATTAATTTTTTCATTTTCTAATTGAGCTATATCCCAGAATGTATCATTTACGTAAACTCCAGTTAAAAATGGTTTTATCGTTTCTTTAACCCTTAATGTTTTGTTATCTGCAAAAGCTAATCCTTTTGCTGTACCAATCCAAACATTTCCGTTATCTACCAAAAGAGAGCGATAACTAACTGTTTTTGAAGGAATTCCAGCAGTTTGGTCAAATAAGAAATAAGTCTTTGTTTCAGGGAAATACTTGTAGAGTCCTTTTGAATTAGCTATTATAACATAATCATCCTCAGAATCTACAGCTCTAATTGGTTTATTTTTGAAACTTTCATCAATTATTAATTTTTCAATTTCACCATTATAATAATTAAATAATCCATTTGAGGTAGCTAACCAAATTGACCCATTTTTATCAAAATTTAAATCGTTTACTACAAATTGGTCAAAATTGTCAGATAATTTAGGACTAATATTTTCAAAATTATTCAATTTATCATTCCAAACATATAAATATGAATTTATACCTTTTGCACCAACCCAGATTTTACCATCAACATTTTGCTTAATTATTACAGGTTGGCTTTTAAAAATAGAAGTATCATTATATAATTTAACTTCTAAGTCTTTATTAATCTTATAAACTCCTTCTACATAATCTTGTATTGCCCATAAATTGTTATCCTTATCTTCATAGGTACAAAATACGGTTCTACCTTCTTCATTTAATTTTATTGTCCTTAAACCTTTATCCTTTTCCCAATATTCAATCACTCGTTCATTAGCAATCCAAAGGCCAGTATTTAAATTACCAGCTATAGAATGATAATTCGCATTTTCATTATTGAAAATTTGTTTTGATTTAACTTGATTATTCTGAATTCTAAGTTCATAAATCTCGTGTAAATTAGCAACATAATATCTTTCATTTTTACCTGAAAATGCTTCTATATAATACTGATCCTCTGTATTTCCTAAACTTACAACATCAAATAAATACTCTTGTAATAAAACAATTCCTTCATCAGAACTAAATAGAATACCATCTAATCCAATAAAAATATCCTTTATACCTTTTTCTTGAATTTCTTTAATTCGTGACAATTTCCAATCATCATCATTTTTGCTTAATTCATAAGCACCATTACTCCAAGTCCCTATATATATCAAATTATTCTCTAACGCAAGACAAGAAACTCCAATTAGGTTATCAATTTCCTTAATTATGACCTCATCATTTACAATTTGAATATCAAATAAGCCATTTTGAGATGCAGCAATGAATTGATTTTCATCAATTCTAATAATATCATTAAACTCTTTAAAATTTGTGGCTGTCTCTATTAGTTCAAATTTATCATTTTGAGGATTCAATTTAAAAAAGTGCCCGTTATGTGAAACAATCCAAAATCGACCGAAATCATCTTCAAAAAATTGAAAAGAACGAATAAAACTAAATGATTTATATTCAATAGGGAAAGAAAACCTTTTTGTCATTCCATCTTTATAACAAAAAACGGATTCAGGTTCGCTAAGCCAAATCGAACCATCTTTAGCTTCATAAGCTGATTTAGGATACCATGCTGTGGAATCGGAAAAAGTTCTATTAACTTTTATAAAATCCTCGAATTCAGCACTTTGTGCATTAGTCTTTATCTCTGTAACACTTTCATCTGTGATTAATAAAAGTCTATTATCGGAAGTTTTAAGAAAAGATTTAGTATAAGGGCTTGGCAATTCTTGAACATAAGATTTGAAATTGTCACCGTCAAAACGAACAACACCTTGGTCAGTAGCTATCCACAAGAAACCTAAGTCATCCTGAGTTATTCCTTTAACCAAATCAATAGGAAGACCTTGTTCAACGTCGTATTGAATCTTCCTATAATTTTGACCAAATAATAAACTTGAATAACTAATTAATATTAGCAATTGTAAATAAGGGACAAATTTCATAACACTGTAATTCTCTATAAATCTCTACTGCAAAAAAACACTTATACTTAATCTTTTTTTAAAACAAATACGTAATTTGTGACATTCAATAATCAAACAAAAATGTTTACATTTCTTTAAAAGCATTGATTTTAAAGGTTTTTTCGTAAACTTGCATTATGAAGCTTTTTTATTAATATACATTGAAAAATTAAAAACCAAGATGACACTACAACAACTATTTGATATTATTGGAGAAAACCCAACACTAATCATTATTTTCTTTTTAGGCTTACCTATTTTGAGTTTAATAATGATTTGGATTACAGGCGAAGATGCCTATAAATCTCCATGGAAATATATCTATTCTGCTTTAATATATTTAACTTGTGTTCCTGGTATTTTTGCAACACTTTTAGTTGCTTACAATTTATTTTTTGGACATAAAAGTTTATTAGATGTCAATCTATTTGTCTATTTCTTACCTATATTTTCAATGATTGGTACTTTATTAATACTAAGTAGAAAAATACATTTAGATGAAATTCCTGGATTTGATAAAATCTCAGGTTTAGTATTTATGATAACAGCAGCATCAATTACAATTTTCATTTTAGATAAAATGAGAATTTTAGTATTTTTCTATGGCTCTATTTGGTATTTGATAGGATTATTTGTCGTATTATTAGTTATATTTCGAGTTGGATTCAAACGTTTATTTGCCAAATCTTAAAGCTTTTATATTAAGAGCATGTCTAAATTTCTATCGGCTGAAAACCAATACTTTACGAACCTG
>CAZEOC010000287.1:0-5639 GCA_964513525.1 uncultured Saprospiraceae bacterium
TGTTCCTTTTGCTCGTGATTATGGTGGATTATTAGCCAACCGTTCTTTCGGTGGTGTACAAGTATCAAGAACATTCTACGCTCGTGGACAAACGGGTCAGCAATTATTAATTGGTGCTTATCAAGCATTATCTCGTCAGATTGCTCAAGGTTCTTGTACAATGTACAATCGCCATGAAATGTTAGACTTAGTAACAGTTGAAGGAAAAGCAAGAGGAATTATTGCTCGTAATTTATTGACAGGTGATTTAGAGCGTTTTGCCGCACACGCAGTTGTTTTAGGAACTGGTGGTTACGGAAATGTTTATTACTTATCAACAAATGCAATGGGTTCTAATACAACCGCAGCTTGGAGAGCGCACCGTCGTGGTGCTTATATGGCGAATCCTTGTTTCTGTCAAATTCACCCAACTTGTATTCCAGTATCTGGTGATTATCAATCTAAATTGACTTTGATGTCTGAGTCATTAAGAAATGATGGTCGTGTTTGGGTACCGAAAAAGAAAGAAGATAGATTAAAAGATCCTTTAACATTGAAGGATGACGATAGAGATTATTATTTAGAACGTATTTATCCAGCATTCGGAAACCTTGTTCCTCGTGACGTTGCTTCTCGTGCTGCAAAATATGTTTGTGATGAAGGAAGAGGTGTAAATGAAACTGGTTTAGCGGTTTATTTAGATTTCTCTGATGCAATCAATCGTTTAGGAGAAGATACAATCCGTGAACGTTATGGTAACTTATTTGAGATTTATGAAAAAATCACAGGTGATAATCCATATAAAGTTCCAATGAAAATTTATCCTGCTATCCATTATGTAATGGGCGGACTTTGGGTAGATTATAATTTAGAAACAACGATTCCAGGATTATTTGCCTTAGGAGAATGTAATTTCTCAGATCACGGTGCGAACCGTTTAGGTGCTTCTGCATTAATGCAAGGTTTGGCAGATGGTTACTTCGTAATTCCTTATACAATCGGAACTTTCTTATCAAAAGAAATTCGTACTCCGAAAATTTCTACTGATTTACCAGAATTTGCACAAATCGAAGCGGAAGTTAAAGAACGTATTAATAAATTGACTTCTATTGGCGGAAATCAATCTGTTGAGAGTTTCCACCGTCGTTTGGGTAAAATCATGTGGGATCATTGTGGAATGTCAAGAAATGGAGAAGATTTGAAAAAAGCTCGTAAATTAATTCAAGAATTACGTAATGAGTTTTGGTCAGATGTATTCATTCCTGGTACAGCAGCAGAATTTAATCCTGAATTCGAGAAAGCTTGGCGTGTAGCTGATTTCTTTGAGTTAGCAGAGAATATGGTCGTTGATGCTTTGACTCGTGATGAGTCTTGTGGTGGACACTTCCGTGAAGAACATCAAACTGATACAGGGGAAGCTGTTCGTGATGATGAAAACTTCATGTTCGTTTCTGCTTGGGAATTCAATGGTGTTGGCGAAGATCCAATCTTACACAAAGAAGAATTGGTTTACGAAAACATCGAAGTTAAAACGAGAAGTTATAAATAACGTGTTGATGTGTTGTCGTATTGATGTTTATTAGTAATCAACACGATGATACAAACAAGCAATATTTTAGAATAACTTGATGTGTAAATGTGTATCTTATTTGGGTTGGATTCAACGTCAACACCACAACACATCAGCACATCAACACAACCTATAAAGAATGAAAATTACATTAAAAGTCTGGAGACAGAAAAATAATAAAGATAAAGGTGGTTTTGAAACTTATCAGTTGGATAATGTTTCGACTCACATGTCCTTTTTGGAAATGTTTGATGTATTAAATGAGCAGTTGATTCAAAAGAAAGAAGATCCTGTTTCATTTGAGCATGATTGTCGAGAAGGAATTTGTGGAACTTGTAATATGGTAATTGATGGTCAACCACATGGACCAGTAAATCAAACTACAACTTGTCAGTTACACATGAGAATGTTCAATGACGGTGATACAATCACAGTTGAGCCATTCCGTGCGACTGCTTTTCCTATCATTAAAGATTTAGTAGTTGATAGAAATTCATTTGATAAAATTATTCAAGCAGGTGGATATGTTTCAGTGAATACTGGTCAAGCACAGGATGGAAATGCAATTCCAATTGAGAAAGATGTTGCAGCTGATGCATTTGATTCAGCAGCTTGTATTGGTTGTGGTGATTGTGTTGCCGCATGTCCAAATGGTTCTGCAATGTTATTTACTTCTGCAAAAGTATCTCACTTAGCATTAGTTCCTCAAGGTAAAGTAGAGAAAGAAAAACGTGTTGTAAACATGGTGAAAACTATGGATGCAGAAGGTTTTGGTAACTGTTCAAACATTGGTGCTTGTGAAGCAGAATGTCCAAAAGGCATTTCTTTAGAAAACATCGCTCGTATGAATAGAGAATATACATTCACGATTTTAGGGTCACAGAAAGTTTAGATTTGAGAAGTCAGATGTCAGACCGCCTTTGGCTGTCAGACCGCTTCGCTGTCAGAAAAAAAGCCGAAAACTTATGTTTTCGGCTTTTTGATTTTAGTATTCAGTTTGGAATCTTTTGGCTTTACCGTGTCTTTTTATGTTGAAATCTATAATTTCCTCTTGCTCTCCTCTTGAATCAATGGGAAATAAACTCTCACCTTGAATTAAAAATTTCCGACTAACTAAGGAATAGGATGCATCTTGAACAGCATCACTTTCTCCCAAAAACAATAAATTTCTATTAGATTTTGAATTCTTTAAAAAGAATATACTATTAGTGTAGGATATATTTTGCTTGATTTCTATTTTAGAAATATCAATTGATTTCAAGACTGCTAATCCATTTTCTATTTGAATCGGCAAAGTATCATTGATGATTAATGTTTCGTAGAATACGCTCATAGTGTCTCCACAAGAACGTAAGATTTTACAGTCAAATCGAGTGGAATCATCTTTTTCATCAACGCCTTCAATTAATAGACCTGTTTTGTTTGTACAAGGTGCAGGAATATCTAAAAATAAAGTATCTGCAATCCTTTCCCAAGTTCCGCTATAACTTGCTTTTCCAATTATACCATTATAGGCGAGATAGTAAACTGAGTCTTTATTAATAGAAATGAAATTATAGCCGTACAAATATTTATTAGCGTCTTTGTTATAATAAAAACCCGTTATTGAGTTAGAACAACTCAATAGAAATAGACTTGAAATGAAAAATAGAAATTGAATCTTTGTCATAATTATAAGATTTAAAAATATAAATTAATTGAAACTATTCTATTTTTTTACATTTCTGATAGCAAAGTAGTCTGAGTTTTGACTTTTAATAACAAACCATTTTCACTGTTCTACTACCATTTTCATTAGGCGTAAAATACAGTTCTATCAATTGTTCTGGTAAAATATTATCAATCAATTCTGCCCATTCAATGAAGCAATAATGTTCATCATCTAAATAATCTTCAATTCCAATATCAATAGCTTCCTCTAAAGATTCTAATCGATACAAATCAAAATGATACACCAATCCATCTGAATATTCATATTCATTAACTAATGAAAAAGTTGGACTATGTGCAGTTTCTTGTGTTTGGAGTTGTTTACAAAAAGCTTTGACGAAAGTCGTTTTTCCTGCTCCAATTTGTCCGTATAAAACTATTTTTTTTGTACCAATTACTAATACTTTTTCTACAATAAGTATTAAATCTTTTTCCGTATTAATTCTGAATTCGAGTTCCATTTTAGCTTTTTTATACTTCAATCCGTGCAATTATACAACAAATTTAGGATTTGAAATACAGTATTTATAAGCCAATTTTTTCTTTTCATTAAACGAGTTTAATAAAAACTGACCTTTCTATTACATTTTTTTGCTAAAGCTGAAACTGCCCGTAATATTGTTTTATCAAAACGAAATAAAATTATTTAATCAAATTCAAAAAAATAATATTATGAATTACTCAAATTTAAAGTATTTAGTTGTAGTCGCGTTCTCAATATTTTCTTCAATTACTGTATCTGCTCAAGTATATATCAGTGCACAAACTGGTTATTCTCATGCAACGAACTCAGGTCAAATAGGAATGGTCAATTATGAAGAAACTGACAATAGTTTAAAAATGGAAGCTATAAAAAGTGGATTAGGACAAGGAATAAATGCAGGACTTACAGTTGGATATAGTATTAATGAAAATCTTGCATTTGAAATAGGAGGAAATTATATTTTCAATACTGTTGAAAGTAATTCAAGCGCTATTTATGGTAGTTATAATGAATCTTTTGAAACAAATATTCGTGCTGAAATAATACAAATTTCTCCAAAGATTGTATACAATTTTTTCAAAGACGCTAAAATCAATCCATATGTTAAAATCGGAGGAACGATAGGATTTGGAAGTATTATATCAGAATATTCAAATGTAATGATAAGCGATTTTGAAAATCAAACATATGAATATCATCTTACACGAAATGGAGGATTTGCATTAGGATTTAATGCTGGATTAGGTGTCAATTATAAAATTAGTGAAAAAGTATCTCTTTTCTCTGAGGTATCCTTACTAAGTATGGGTTATGCACCTACAAATGGCGAAGTCACAAAGTATAATGTTGACGGTGTAGATATATTACCTGAATTAACAAGAGCTGATAAAGAATTTATTTTCACGGATAGTTATGAAGATAGATATGATGCAACATCTTATGAAAATCAACCAAGAAATATTGTCAAAATGCATGAATCGCTTAATAATATTAGTCTAAATTTTGGTTTAAAAGTGAGCCTTTAATCATCAAAACAGAATAAAATTATTTAATTAAAAATTTAATTAAAAAATCTAAAATCATGAAAAAATTGATTGTTTTAATAATCGCAGTAGTAGGAATGACAAATATTAGTCAAGCACAATTAGAAGTAACAACGAATCCAATCGGATTATTATTTAATACTTATACTTTATCGGTTGATTATAATCTTAATCAAGACTTTAGTGTTGGATTAGATGGTATATTTATGAATACAGATTTTGGGACAAATTCCTTTTATCTAAATGCAAAACATTATTTTTTCCCTACAGAAAGAGGAAGTAATGGTATTTATATAGGTGCTTTTGGCGGTCAAAATAGTTATGAAGCCTTTGATTATAATGGGAATGATATTCAAGCAAGAACTTTTACACAAGTTGGCGCAGGTTTTATGGCAGGATATAAGATTACTTCTCGTAAGAATATTGTTCTTGATTTTGCATTAGGATTAGGGAAAAACTTTGGAAATGAAGAATCATACATTAATGTTATGCCATATTTTAAAACAAATGTTGGTTATCGTTTTAATGTAAAACCAAAAGTAATCCCAAAATCATTAAACTAATAATTAGTTTATTTCTGTGAAACCCAAATAAAGTTATTAGCTATTTTAGTTGTTGAATTAAGTATAATTATTTCGATAACTAAAGTAGTTAATCTTCAAAGTAATTATCAAAAAAACGAAAGACATCTCCCAATAATACATCTCGTTTTCTAACTCTATTTTAATTGTAATAAGTAACCGCTCACAAATAAGTACAATTAATTTCGATTTCTTTTTTAATTCTACTTCGTTGAAAATACTCGCCAATGCTAAGGCATTGTCTGCGTTTTTCGCCTCGTATAATCAAAAAA
>CAZEOC010000288.1:0-5611 GCA_964513525.1 uncultured Saprospiraceae bacterium
ATAGTATGGGAGGCAATATTGTTTTGAATTATTTATTCAAGAAAAATCCTCAAATCGCTGGTGTAATTGCTACTGGACCTGCAATTACTTTACCTAAACCGCCACCAGCAGCATTATTAGCTATAGGGAGAATAATGCGAAAAATATATCCAAAATTTACTCAACCAAATGGTTTAGAATTAAAATACCTATCAACAGATAATGCAGTTATTGAAGCTTATCAAGCGGATAATTTAGTACATAATAAAGTAACTTCAATTTTAGGCTTGGCTTTGATAGAACAAGGTTTATGGTTATTAGAAGATAATAGAAAAACAAGTATTCCTTTATTATTAATGCATGGTGCAGATGATGGAATCACTTCGCCAGAAGGAACAACAGAATTATCAAAGATTACAGAAGGTGATGTCACCTTAAAACTTTGGAAAGATATGGTTCATGAAATTCATAATGAACCAGATAAAAAATCCGTTTTTGATTTTATTCATAATTGGATTAGTAATAAATAATAAAAAAGCTACTAAAGATTAAGTTTCTTTAGTAGCTTTTTTTTAGTGGAATTAAAATAATGATGCGTAAGCATTAATTATTCACTATCAATAAATTCTTCTTCAGTTTGAGTAACATAAACAGAAAAATCTTTATATGGATGATTATTATAATGACAGATTGCATGATGTATTTCAATGAAAATTCTATCTTTTCCTATCTTTCTCATTAATCCTGAGCGTTTCATTTCGTCTCTTACTGTACCTTTTATACCAATTAAATAAAAATCAATATTATCTTCTCGGCAACTATCTACGACTTCTTCAAGTGCTCTATATCCTGTAGAATCCATTGTATTAATACTACTTGCATCTAAAAACAAAGCTTTTAAAGTTTCTTTTTTCTTCTTTATCTCTGCATCAATGACTCGCTTAAAAAAGGTAACATTTCCAAAGTACAAACGAGCTTCAAATCGAAGAATTAAGCTTTCAGGTTTAGTCGTTAAATTAGAAAAACGACTTACATCTTTGTAATAATTTTCATGTGGAATTTTACCTAACACCGCAAAATATGGTCGAGTAGATTCATAAATCACAATTCCCATAGACACAACAACTCCTATCAAAATACCTTCTTCAATTCCTAATATTAACGTCCCTAAAAAAGTAATTACTAATACCCAAAAATCTTCTCTATCTGCAAACCATAAATGCTTGGCTTCTTTTATGTCAAATAAACCATAAACAGAAACCATAATAATTGAGGCTAATATTGGTTTCGGTAAATAATAAAATAAAGTCGTGAGGAAAATCAAAGTAATTGAAATAAAAACACCTGTAACTAAGGATGCAAGTGGTGTTTTTGCTCCATTTTGGTCATTAACTGCAGTACGAGAAAAGCTTCCAGTTGTTGGGTAAGCTTGAAAAAGTGAACCGAAAATATTCATTAAACCTAATGCTGCTAATTCTTGATTAGCAAATAATTTATAACTTCTATGTTTATTTTGCATTGCTTTCGCAATAGCAATTGATTCTATATAACCTATTAAAGAAATTGTAACTGCAATTGGAAATAGCTGTTTCCAATAAGACATTTCAAAATTAGGTAAACTAATACTTGGCAATCCTTTAGGTACTTCTCCCACTATCTTTAATCCATATTGTTCTAAACTAAAAAACCATGTTGCGGTTATTCCGATAACAACTGCGACTAAAGCTCCTGGTATAAATGGTAAATATTTTTTAAGCAGAAGAATAATTATTATTCCTGAAAGTCCAACAATTACAGCAAGAGGATTTATTGTTGTAATATTTTCAATAGCATGGTAAATAACATGAAATACAGACTTACTTTTTCCTAAATCAATTCCTAATAAATGTTTTAATTGACTGATTCCAATAATCAAAGCTGCTGCAGAAGTAAAACCACTAATTACTGGATGAGATAAATAATTAACTAAGAAACCTAATCGAAAGAAACCTAACAAAATCTGAATTACACCAACCATCAAAGAAAGAGTAATCGCCAATTGAATATATATTTCAGTATTTTTATCTGCAATTAAACCTACACCTGAAGCGACTAAAATCGAAATCATTGCCGTTGGACCAACAGATAACTGTCTTGAAGAACCAAAAATAAAATAAATAAAGCAAGGAATAATTGCAGCATACAATCCATAAATAGCTGGTAAATCTGCTAAAACAGCATAAGCCATTCCTTGAGGAATCAACATAATACCAACGGTTATACCACCAACAAAATCATTTTTGAATTTTGAAGTTGTATAATTTGGCAACCATTTTAAAATTGGAATATATCGCCTTTTAAACTGAAAATATTTTGATAACATCAAGTTGTTTTTTGTACTACAATATTAAGGTATTATTTTGATAAATCGAATTGTTTATTCAACTACAAATCGACATAAAAACAAACCATTAATACATTTCACTTTTAAAGAAAAAGAGTAAAATAGTTTGAAACAATGATTGTACTCTTTTACTACTTAAGAAAATTTAACACTCATATAACGCAGTTAGAGTATTGAGTCACCTTTTTTCAATGTTGAAATACTAATATGCGTAAATTTCGTAATTCTCTTACAATATAGTTGAGTGCTTTTATTATCGCCAATAAGTTGTTCAACCAAAATAGTAATCAATATAAGAATCAGAACTTATCAGCAGTTGAGTGCAATCATTGGCGAAAGCCATTTTTTGTTTAAAAAAAATTTATTTTTTAAGTCCATGCAACCAAAACATCAAAATACCTTTCTATATTATTAAATATTGTATCATTAAATGCTATTCAACTGCTTTGGTTATTGAATAGCATTTTTTTTATGCCTATTTCTCATTATAATTTGATTATTTTTACCGCTATTTCAATTAATAATTCAAACCATATCAATGAAAAGAATAGCTGTATTAATAATTAGTCTTTTAATAATCAATAACTTAACTGCTCAAAAAAAAGAGAAGTGGGATGTTTTGAATCCTCCTGGAGACTTTAAGGAAGTAGAATTCACAACAGATGAAGGAACTTGGATGAATTTGGATGTTAGCCCTGATGGTCAGACGATTATCTTTGATATGTTGGGTGATATTTATTCTATTCCAATAAGTGGCGGAACGGCAAAAGCTTTACGTCAAAATCATGCTTTTGAAGTACAACCAAGGTTTTCTTCCGATGGAGAACAAATCGTTTTTACTTCCGACGCTGGCGGCGGCGATAATGTTTGGACAATGAAAACTGATGGTTCTGATGCTAAACAAATTACGAAAGAAAATTTTAGATTATTAAATAATCCAGTTTTTACGCCTGATGGTGAATATATCGTTGCTCGAAAACACTTCACTTCTGGGCGTTCGCTTGGAGCTGGTGAATTGTGGATGTACCATAAAACTGGTGGTAACGGAATGCAATTAACAAAACGCAAAAACGACCAACAAGATTTAAACGAACCAACCTTTTCACCTGATGGTCAATACATTTACTATTCAGAAGATGTTTATCCAGGCGGATATTTTCAATACAATAAAGACCCAAATTCACAGATATTTGTAATTCGTCGTTTCGATAGAGAAACTGGAGAAATTGAAACCGTAACTGGCGGACCTGGCGGAGCAATTCGTCCACAAATTTCACCTGATGGAAAAACGATGGCTTTTGTAAAGCGAGTTCGTACAAAGTCGGTTTTGTATTTACATGATTTGGAAACTGGAGAAGAATGGCCAATTTTTGATGGATTATCAAAAGACCAGCAAGAAGCATGGACGATATTTGGTATTTACACAGGTTATAATTGGTTACCAGATAATAAGCACATTGTGATTTGGGGAAATGGGAAATTTTGGAAAGTCAATATTGAAACGCAAGAAGCAGAAAATATTCCATTCAAAGTTAATGCTAAACATAGAATTTATGACGCTGTTCGTTTTCGTCAAGAATTAGACGCAGATAATTTTGATGTAAAAGTGATTCGTAATGCTGTAACTGCACCGAATGGAAAATATATGATTTTTAATGCAGTTGGTTATTTATGGCGAAAAGATTTACCAAAGGGTAAGCCATATAGAATCTTACCAGCGATGGAAGATTTTCAGTTTGAGCCCAGTTTTTCAAAAGATGGAAAATACATCACATTCGTTACATGGGACGACGAGAAAGGTGGCGCAGTTTATAAAATGGACGTTTTCACAAAACGAACATCACCAACAAAATTAACTACTCAAAAAAGTATTTTCCGTACACCAAAATTTTCACCTGATGGCAAAACTATTGTTTATAAAAAAGCAGGTGGAAATATGCAGCAAGGTTTTACACATTCCAAAAAAGCTGGTATTTATTCCATTTCTGCAAATGGTGGAAAAGCCACTTTTATAATGAAAAATGGCGAAAATCCAGTGTTCACAGCTGATGGAAAACGTTTATTTTTTAATACTGGCGGTTATTTATTTGGTGGAAAAAATAAATCATTACGAAGTGTAAAATTAGATGGAACAGACGAAAAAACACATTTCAAATCTGAATACACAAATCAATGGTCAGTCAGTCCAGATAACAAATGGTTAGCTTTTTCAGAATTGTATAAAGTATATATTGTGCCTTTTCCAATGACAGGAAAGCCTATAAATATTTCCGCAACAACTAAAGCAGTTCCGATTGCTCAAATTGCAAAAGATGCTGGAATCAATTTACATTGGTCAAACGATTCCAAAAAAGTGCTTTGGACTTTAGGTGATGAATATTATTCAACGACTTTGCAGGAACGTTTCATGTTCGTTGAAAATGCCGCAGATTCAATTCCTCCTTTAGATTCTATGGGTTTGAAAATTGGTTTAAACTTAAAAACTGACAAACCAAAAGGCGTAACAGTTTTCCAGAATGCAAGAATTATTACTATGAAAGGTGATGAAGTAATTGAAAATGGAACTATCATTATTACAGGAAATAAAATCTCTTATGTTGGAGATGGTAAGAATATAAAATTAGATAAATCTGCAAATATCATTGATGCTAATGGCAAAACAATTATGCCTGGAATCGTTGATGTTCATGCTCATGTTGGGAATTTCCGTTACGGATTGAGTCCAAAAAAACAATGGGAATATTTTGCAAATTTAGCATATGGAGTAACAACCGTACATGACCCGAGTTCTAATTCTGAAATGATATTTTCACACGCAGAAGCCGTGAAAGCAGGAAATATGGTCGGTCCAAGAATTCACTCAACTGGTGTGATTCTCTATGGTGCAGATGGTGATTTCAAAGCAGTTGTGAATAATCTGGAAGATGCAAAATCAGCTTTACGCAGAACGGCCGCTTACGGTGCATTTTCTGTAAAATCTTATAATCAACCTCGCAGAGAACAACGTCAGCAAGTGATGGAAGCTGCTCGACAATTAGATATTATGGTTGTGCCAGAAGGCGGTTCATTTTTCTATCATAATATGTCGATGATTCTTGACGGACACACAGGCGTTGAACACAATATTCCAGTTGCACCAGCTTTCAATGATGTGGTACAATTGTGGTCAAATTCTAAAACGGGTTATACACCAACTTTGATTGTAAATTACGGAAGTGTCAATGGAGAATATTATTGGTATCAAAATAC
>CAZEOC010000289.1:0-5598 GCA_964513525.1 uncultured Saprospiraceae bacterium
AATAATACTTTTTTCTTATCAGAAGCTATTATTCCAGATTTCATTTTCTTCGTTTTTCTATATATACTAGTTTTATTTTTTGAAAATAGTATATATACTTATGAGCAAAGAATGAATAGTTCACTCAATGATTTAGAAAGTGAAAATAAAAATCTAACTTTTCAACAAAAATTAAAAAAAAGTGAGCAATTCTTTACCTCATTTTTTGAAAATGGTCAATTGGGTTTTGTTATAATTGATAAAGAAGGACATATTGTCAATTTAAATCAAACATTCACACAACAAGTTAAAATCTCAGAAGAAAAATTATTAGACACTAATTTTTTTGAATTGTGTGATGCTAATGAATACTTCAAAACGCAATATAATCTATTATTAAATGGTCAAATAAATCATTTTGAAATAGAAGAAAGTCTAATAAAAACAGATAAAAATATTGTTGCACACTTAATGATTAGCGGTGTTTTTGATATGCATCAATCATTTGTCGAAGCAATAATAACGGTACAAGATATTACAGTCACCAATCAAGTAAATAAACGATTACAAGAAAGTGAGTCTAAATTCAAATCTCTTTTTGATAATAGTCCATTAGGAATTACAATTAGAACCGCAGATAAAAAAGAATTGGTAGAAGTTAATCAGATGGTTTTAGATAAATTAGGATTAACAAAACAAGAATTTTTAGATATTGATAGGAATCAATTTTTTGAAAAAAATATTGCACTCACAGAAGATACTGTCATTATTGATAAGATTATCAATGGTGAATTATTGAGTTTTACCAACGATATGCTTTTTTATACTAAAGATAAAAAGCCATTATATTTTCAAATGACTCGTTCTAAGGTGATTATTAATGACATACCTTGTATCATGGCTGTTTGTGAAGATGTAACGGAACGACACTTAATTGAAGAAGAACGAAAAAAACAATATGAAGAAACTCAATTGTTTTTTGATGCACTTCCTATTGCTTTTTTGTATGTTGATACTAATCATCAAATTATTAGAGTAAATAATAGAGTGCAACGTGATTTTAAAGAACCTATAGAAGGCAAATATCTACAGGATTTATTCCCTGAATTCAAGAAAGGTGAAATTTCACATTCAAAAGTCATAAAATCTGGTGAACCTGATATTAATCAAATTGAAAAATTTGTATTATTCAATGAAGTCAGATGGCAAAAAGTGAGTAGAATTCCTGTCAAAGATAAAAATGGTCAAGTTGAAGGTTTAATGATTTTCTCTACTGACATTACGGCTATCAAAGATGCAGAAACTAATTTAGCTTCAAAAAATGAGGAGTTAGAACAGTATATTAAGACAAATTTACAATTAGAAAGCTTTGCTTATATAGTGTCTCACGATTTGAAAGAACCGCTCCGTATGATTTATAGTTTCACTCAATTATTACATCAGAAATTAAAACCACATTTTGATAAAGATGCAATAGACTTCATGAATTATGTTTTGGATGGCGCAAAAAGAATGGAGCTTCTCTTAGATGATTTATTAAAGTATTCAACAATTGGAAAAAAAGAAAATAGCTTAGAACTTGTTAATTTAAATGAAACAGTTTATGATGTTATTCAGAATTTACAATTAGTCATTGAAGAAAAAAATGCACAAATCAATATTGGAGCATTACCTGAATTAGAAGTTTTTCCTGTACAGATGCTCCAACTTTTTCAGAATCTAATTAGTAATGCATTAAAGTTTGTAGCAACAACACGAAACCCTATTATTGAAATAAATGTAGAAGAAAAAACAGATGAATATGTTTTTAGTGTTTTAGATAATGGTATAGGAATAGATAAAGAATATTTAGATAAAATATTCTTAGTATTTAGGAGATTGCATAGTAAAGAAGCTTATAGTGGTACTGGAATCGGGTTAGCAACATGTAAGAAAATCGTTGAAAATCATAAGGGTAGAATATGGCTAAGTTCAACTGTTGACGTTGGAACTACTTTCTATTTTAGCATTCCTAAAAATAGTAAATAGTAAAATAAAAGCATGATATAATTATCATGCTTTCATTCTTTATCTAAAGATTTATACTAAGGATTTTATCCAACTCATTACTAAATCTAATTGTTGTTCTTGATTTAGATTAGAATTATCTAAAATGATTGAATCTTCTGCTTTTTTCAATGGACTATCGGCACGATTAGAATCAATTTCATCTCTTTCTTGAAGATTTTGTTTGACCGCTTCCATCGTTACATTTTGTCCTTTAGATTGCAACTCTTTAAATCTTCTATCCGCTCTAACATCAACATCAGAAGTCATAAAAATTTTCAATTCTGCATTTGGAAAAACAACCGTTCCAATATCTCGTCCTTCCAATATCACCCCTTTTCGTTCTCCCATTGCTTGTTGTTGTTCTACCATAGCACGACGAACTTCAGAGATTGCACTGACTTGACTAACCATATTAGCCACTCTCATAGTTCTAAGGTTATCTTCTACATCAACATCATTCAAGAATGTACGATTTCCTTTTTCAACATCGTATTCAAAATGAATCTTGATATTTTCCAAAGCTGCTTTTACTGCTTCAATATTAGAATAATCAATATCATTATCTAAAAAGTGAAGCGTTACAGCACGATACATTGCTCCAGTATTAATATAAGCATACCCAATTTTTTTGGCTAATTCTTTAGCTATGGTACTTTTACCACAAGAAGAATGTCCATCAATAGCTACAATTATTTTATTCATAATGCAAAGATAAAACTTTAAATATTTTTAAATTGAACAACTTGTAAATCTTTTATCATTCCTTGTTTATTCTTTTCTTTTCCGACGTTCATATCACTCCAATTCCAAAGATAGATTTTCATTCATTTATAGTAATTTTTGCTTTTTTAATATTTTTAAATATCTGAAATAATTTTAATAACGAAAGTTAGATAAGTGAATATTAAATAGTAAAATACTTACCAAACCAATAATAAAACGAAAGAAAATATATACAATCTATACTAATGTTCAATAAAAATAAAAGGTCGTTTATTAAAAACTTGAATTTTTGAATTTTTTATTTGATTTTTAAGGGATTTTTGTAAATCAATTTAATTTTCATCAATACACTATTGGAATAAGAAGATGCATAAATTACTAATTTTCTATTCCCTCAATAAATATCAAACAGAAAATCATGCAACAGAAAAGTAATAAATTATTCAGAATTCTATCTATTGATGGTGGCGGAATTAGAGGTATTTTACCTGGACAAATTTTGGCAACATTAGAGAAAAAATTACAAAAAGCAACGAATAATCCAGATGCTCGAATCGCTGATTATTTTGATATGATTGCAGGAACCAGTACTGGTGGAATTTTAACTTGTTTATATACTTGTCCAGATGAAAATGGTCGACCAAAGTTTACAGCGGAAGAAGCGGTAAATGTTTATTTAGAACATGGTTCAAGAATTTTCTCTGTTCCATTAAATCATAAAATGTCTTCTTTAGCAGGTTGGTTGAGAGCTAAATATCCTTCAGGGAATATAGAAGCCATTATGAAAGATTATATGGGTGATAAAAAATTAAGCGATGCTTTGACTAATATCATCATTCCTGCTTTTAATTTAGATAGTGGCTCTGCGAAGTTTTTCACGAGTTCTGATGCTGGAAAAGAAAGTAAGAATTTTCCGCTTTGGGAAGTCGCACGTTCTACTTCTGCTGCACCAACTTATTTTTCTGCATCACATGCTGGCGGATTATTGAAACAGTTCAAAGGCTATATTGATGGTGGTGTATTTGCGAATAATCCAACAATGTGTGCAATTGTAGAAGCTTATAAAATTGATGTTGATTTACATAGAAAATATCACATAGAAAGCCGTGGAATTTCTGGGTTTACGCCAGGTAATTCGGTATTAGATAATGTATTTGTTTTATCTATCGGGACATCAAATAGTGATGCTAAGTATCCATTTGATGACCATAAAGATTTAGGTAAGTTGACTTGGATAAAACCATTAATTGATATTATGATGTCTGGTGTTTCTGAAACTGTTGCTTATCAAGTAGAACAACTTTTTAGATTGTTGAGAATTCAACAGACAGAAAATATGTTGGACCAAGTTCAGAGTGACGGAAGTGCAGCCGTCGAAGCTATGAAAGATGATTTGATGGATATTTTGAGGGTAGCAAATGATGCAACAACTTATCATAAACAAGGTGTAAAAGTTGCTGATATTGACCCAAAACCACAATATATTCGTATCGAACCGAATGTACATCCAGCAGATGGTGAAATGGATAATGCATCCGCTGATAATTTATTAAAACTAAAAGAAGCTGGAGAAAAAGCAGCTAAAGAAAATGATGTTTGGTTGGACCTTGCTGTTGAATTTTTGACTAAATCATAATTCTTTAATTGGAATTAACTTTCATTAAAAAAGCTGCTCAACTATAAAGTTGAGCAGCTTTTGTTTTTAAGTACTTAGACAGAATTAACCTATTTGTAGAAAGGCAATTTAGTTACAACTGCTTTAATTTTTTTCTTTCTAATTGCAATAAAAATTTCTGTTCCTTTTTTATGAAATGGCTTATTCACATAACCCATTCCGATTGCTTTATTTAAAGAAGGAGCTTGAGTACCAGAAGTTACTTTTCCTATAATATTGCCTTCTGCATCTTCAATCAAATAATCATGGCGAGGAATTCCTCTATCTATCATTTCAAAACCAACTAAACGGCGAGTTGTACCTGTTGCTTTTTGATTAATCAAATAATCCGAATCTATAAAATTGCCTTTTTTAAGTTTTGTAATCCAACCCAAACCAGCTTCTAAAGGAGATGTTGTATCATCAATATCATTACCATATAAACAGTAACCCATTTCCAAACGTAATGTATCTCTCGCTCCCAAACCAATTGGCTCAATTCCAAAATCTTTTCCTGCTTCAAAGATTTTGTCCCAAACTGCTGCTGCTTTTTCTGAAGGAATATATAACTCAAAACCGCCAGAACCTGTATAACCAGTAGCTGATAAAATAATATCTTCTAATCCAGCAAAAGTGCCAGTTGTAAAGGTGTAATATTTTACATTTGCTAAATCAACATCTGTTAAAGCTTGTAAAGCTGCTGCTGCTTTTGGACCTTGAACCGCTAATAATGCCATCTTATCAGAAATGTTTTCTAATTGTGCATCAAATGTATTTTGTTCCTTAATCCAATTCCAGTCTTTTTCCATGTTCGATGCATTCACGACCAACATGTATTTATTCGTAGCTAATTTATATACTAATAAATCATCTACAATTCCACCTTTTCCATTCGGAAAACAAGAATACTGTGCATCACCGATTTCTAATTTTGAAGCATCATTAGAAGTTACTTTTTGGATTAAATCCAATGCTTCTGTTCCCGTCACAATGAATTCGCCCATATGTGAAACATCAAAAACGCCTACAGCTTCTCGAACTGTTTTGTGTTCTGCTTTGATACCAGCATATGAGATTGGCATATTATAACCTGCAAAAGGTCCCATCTTTGCGCCTAAAGCTTCATGTTTTTTTACTAATGGTGTATCTTTCATTTTCTGTTTTCTTGAATCGTATAAATATTCCTACAAAAG
>CAZEOC010000290.1:0-5590 GCA_964513525.1 uncultured Saprospiraceae bacterium
ATATCCCGTAATTTTTGCAATGCTTTATCTTCCTGTGTCATTTTTCAGGCTTTTATATCAGTGAATAGAAATAATTACCTATTTCTTTCTATTCATATAATTTCTTCTCAGAAATCTTTTTATCCAAATTCTTAGAATTTCCACCAAGTGATTTGGCTTTTTGCCAATAAGTAACGGCTTCCTCTTTTTTATTTAATTTAAATAAAGCGTTTCCATAATGTTCTAAAATAGAAGGATTTCCATTTCCACCATTTTCTAATGCTTTATTTAACCATTTTGTCGCATTCTTATATTCTCCTTTTTTATAATAAATTACGCCGTAAGTATCTTGGATAGACACTTCATTTGGTGCTAATTTATTCGCTTTTTCTATTAACTCGATTGCTTTACTGAAATTATCATTATCAGCTAAAAAGAAACTATAACTATTCAATACAATAATTGCATTTCCATCAATCGCTAAAGCAGCTTCAAACTGTTCATTTCCAGTTTTATAATCTTTATTGCCATAATGACTTTCTCCCAAAGCATTTAGAACATTGAGTTTCATTCCATTATCGCGTCCACTCATCATTATTGCCTGTTCCAACATATCAATCGCATCATCATAATTACCGATTCGATTATTCGCAACGCCATTAATATAATATAATAAAGCCTGATTCGGGAAAATATCCATTGCATCTTCAGACATTTTTAATGCTTCGTCAATCTGTCCCAGTTCAATATTAATTAATAAAATCTGTTGCCAAACCGAAAAAACAGTATTATCCAAAGCTAAAGTATTCTCATATTCTTTTAGTGCTTTCGCAGGATTTCCATTATAATATAAAATATCGGCATAAATCGCAAAAGCTTTTGGATTATTTGGATGAACGGTTGTCATCGTTTTTGATAAATCCAATAAAGCATCTGCAACACCAGGTTTTACATTTGGTAATTTCGAAATATACGGATATAATTCCTTAACTTTTAAATCTATATCTACCTCTTTTTTATTAAACAATGGTTTTAAACCTAATAAATAAGCTGCTTCGTTTCCTGCTGCCTTATTATCTTCCGCCAAAGCAATACTTGAAATTGCATCATCAGGATTTTGTTTTAACGCTGCTTGATAGATTTCTTTTGCCTTTCCTGCTTTTCCAATTTGCTCATAATATTGAGCTAAAGCATGATAATGCTGTGATTCTGTTGGAAAAGTAGCAATTAACTGTTGTAGGGTTTCAATTGCTTTTTCTGAGTTTCCCGTCAATTGATATATAATATGCTTTTGACGAGCCGTACGTTCCGTCAATCCTTGTTGTTGCTCTAATGCATCATAAACAGAAATTGCTTCTTCGTAATCTTTTGTCTTTGTTAATAAATAAGCTCTTTCAAAATAGTAATTGCTTCTTTTAGGATTTGCTTCAATTACCGCACGATAAACATCCGCAGCGGTTTTATAATCTCCTTTTTCCTTCAAAAAACCTGCATAATATGTTCCGTACCATTCATTATCATTATTAAAATCAAAAGCCGCTTTTGCATTTTCTAAAGCTTTCGTTTTATCTTTTAATTTTTCATAAACCTTCGCCATTTCATAATGAGCCGTTCCATTTTTTCTATCCTTTTTCAGAACACTTTTATATAAGACTAAAGCATCTTCTAAGTTTTCTAATAAAACTTCTCGTTTTGCTTCAATCAAAATCCCTTCAATCTCTACCATTTCTACTGTCGGGCGAGTATCAGGTTGTGCGAAACCAAGCATACTGAAACTTAAAAAAGCTATTAAAAATAAACTGTACTTTTTATAATCAATCATTATATTAATATTTTCTATGATATTACTTTAGGGAACAGTAAATAAATAACCTACCCATTTTATTCGTTATTCTTCATTCATACTTCGTGAAAAATACTCGCCGTAACTACGGCTATGTCTGCGTTTTTTACCTCGTCTGAATATAAAAATAACTTCACAAAATTTGGATAGTTTATTTATTCCCTATTCCCTTAGACTAATAACGTCAGTAATCGTTACAAAGATAAAAGTTCCCTATTTTTTTTACGAAACTTTATGATTCCTTAACGCTGTTATTGGTATCTGTTGTTTGTTATTTGATTGCAAAGCAGTGATTTATAAAATGTATATTTTTTAAATAATACTGCTTTATTACCATCAAAAATCAATTTGTAAAATAGCCTAAATTAAATCTAAGCATCAAGTAATCTGTTCAAAGCTGCTTCCAATCTATTTTGTTTACGCTTTTCTTCGATAATTGTTGGCGAAGCAACTCTTTCTGCACAATCTAATATTGGACAACGCTCACAACTTTGACTTACTTCTTTTATAGCAATCGCCGAATCATTCCAAAAACGTATCTTGGTTTTTAGTTCTTCATTCACTAAGAATCCAAGTGTGACACTGATGTTGGTGTCAGGTGTTGGGTGAGCAGGTCGAGCAATTGTGAAGCATAAATATTCATCATCACTGCCATTGAATCGAGAACGTTGTACGCCTGCCAAAAGTCCTTTGTAATTCTTATTAATTTGCATACTTTGCAAATCTTGTAACATCCAAATCGTAATCCAACGACGACAATAATGCTCTGAAAAATCATTTCCGTAAGGATGATGTTCTCTATTCAGGTGTAGTTCTTTCGTAAGGTCATATTCGCTTGTACTGAGTCGATTATTAAAACGAAGAAAGAAAACATTATCTAAACCGAAGTAACGAGGAATGATACTAATCAATCTATGAAAAAACATTTCAGGTGAGGCTTTATATTTATTCATAATCGCCAAAAATGCCTCTGAATCCCATTTTTGTTGTCCAAAAAAGCGAGTTAAATCTTCTGTCAAACTTTCTCGATTCATTAGAATCGCTCCAGAGAAATAAGCTGCTTTGAAGTTATTTAAGACTTCTTCGAAAGTGTTCACTTTTACAAATGTTGAAGTATAAATCCGAGTTTTCAACTTTAATGCATTGAAAGCTAATTCTTTTCCTAACAAAAATGAACGTTGAGTTTCTGTCAATTTATTATTAACTAATAATCGTTTTTTATCGGGTAAATAAATCGAACGAAAACGATTTAATTCTTGAAAGTCAACCCCAAAAGCCATTTCCTCAATCTTATAACGATATTTTGATTTAAGAATTTTGCTAAGTAAACGAATTGAAACAGAACCATTTGTCGGTAGATTGTTTTTTAAGACAAATTCATCTGCCTTATCCTCAATTTCTTCTAAAAAATTATCATGTAGCGCTTGATAAGAACGTAAAGCTGCAAAATAAAAACTTTCTTGCTCTAAGGCATAACGCCTGGAAATACTCACCAAGGTGGAAATAAAAGCTCCGACTTTAGTTGGCGCTTCCGCTAATAATTCAATAATTTTTCCTGCTTCTAAACCAAATAATTCTAAAGGTAATTCACTTAAGAAATTAGAATTTAATAATTCTGCTAAAGGTGATAATTTTTTTCCTAATTCCGTTGATGTTAATTGGTTGGTTGATATTTTTAAAGCTGCTGCTAAAGCAGTTATTTTATCTTCTCTTGGATATTTTTTTCCTTTCTCAATTTCATTTAAATAGGAAATTGATAATCCCGACAACTTCGATAATTCCGAAAAAGAAAATTGTTTCTCTTTTCGAAATTGTTTCATTTTTAATCCAAATATGATTTTCTTACTTTGATTATTCACTATTTAATAATTTTTTGTAGAAGGTGAAAGTTTAATAGTAGAAGCTAATTGTTATGAAGTTGAAAATCATTTATTTCGCTCTCATTTATATACTTGCTACGATTCACTCTATACTTATTTTTTCTTCAAAGGTAAAATGATTTTTGTAATTTAAGAATGAATTTTCGCTAATTTTAAAAAGTCTATTAATTAGTCTATTCCTTTGTTAGGATTCAAGACTAAGAAAATTTTCGCTAACTTGCTGATAGTTTAAACTTTAATAAATTAAAAAAATGAAATTATATATTGATATAGGAAACTCGGATATTGTCATTGGTTTTAGAGAAAATAATGAATGGTATCAAATTCATCGTATTTCTTCCAAAGAATCAAATGCTTTTATTGAAGGTTCTTTAGAAATGATTACTCGTAAATTTGCACAACTTCGCTTTTCTGAAATTGAGTTTATCACAATGAGCAGTGTTGTTACAAAATTAACAACAGTTGTAAAACGAATCTTAAAAAAATTCTTTCCTGCATATCAGAAAAAGCAATTTTTGTTAGTAAATGCTAAAATTTACGATAAGCTAAACGTTACGGTAACAACTAATAAATCTGAAATCGGAACGGACTTAGTTGCTAATGCAGTTGCAGGTTTTGATTATGCTAAAGGTGCTTGTATTATTGTTGATTTTGGAACAGCTTTGACCTTTACGATAGTTGACAAAGAAGGAAACATTCAAGGTGTAAATATTGCTCCTGGAATAAAAACTGCTATAAAAGCATTGGTTGGCAATACTGCAAAATTGCAAGAAATACCATTAGTATTACCAGATTCTATTATTGGAAAAAATACAACTCATGCTATGCAAGCAGGCATTCTTTATGGTTATATTGGTTTGGTAAAAGAGATGTTAAAAGGAATTAAAGCAGAACTTCAAGAAGATTTTAAAATTATTGGAACTGGTGGATTAGCAGATGTTTTAGAACCGTTAAATCATGAGTTTGATTATATTGATGTACAATTAACCTTGAATGGATTGGTTTTAATACAAGATTTAACGCACTAAGCGCACTTTTTTAAGTAAAGAATATTATAAATGAAATATACATTAATCCTATTAATAATAGCGTCTCCATTTTTGAGTTTTGGACAAGAAGAACCTGGTGATGAAATATTTGGACAAGTGATTCAAAGTATTGAGAAGCAATATTATGATACTACTTATAATAATAAAGATTGGGAAAAAATCAAATTAGATATTGTATTGATGAATGAGTTATCACCAATGAAACCTGTTGATTTGGTAGATTCTTTATTGATTCGTTTGGCAGACCCTGCTGTTCGAGTATTAAATCCAGAACAATTCAAAGTATTAAATACAGAAATGACTTCGAGTCAATATGTTGGTATTGGTTTAACAGAATTATTATCGGTAGATATTCGTAGAGAAAATGGCGAAGTTGTCGTGGTTTCACCAATGAATGATTCTCCTGTAATGAAAGCTGGTTTGCAGCCTAATGATGTGATTTTGAGTATTAATAAACAAACCGTAAAAGGACTTTTTTTGGAAGATGTAATGGCATTGATGCGCGTGAAAAAAGGTAAAAAAGTTCGCCTGAAAGTTCGTAGAAATGGTAAAACGCATAAAGTAAAAGCTAAAACAACTATTGTTTCTCAATCTTTAGAACCATATTTCAAAGTCTTAGATTATGGAGATAAAAAGATTGGCTGTGTTTGGTTTCCACAATTTACAAATGCTGCTGCACCACAATTCCAAGATATTATTCAGCAATTTGAAGCGGCTAAAGTTGATGGAATTCTCTTAGATTTGAGAAATAATCCTGGTGGATTATTACAAGAAGCTCAACGAATTGGCGGTTTTTTTATGGGCAGTAAAGGTATGGCGAGAACAGAAGGAAAAAGTAA
>CAZEOC010000291.1:0-5590 GCA_964513525.1 uncultured Saprospiraceae bacterium
TAAATCGTATAGCAAAAAAATAACTGCGTTATTTATACCCGTTTAATTATGTCCAAGCACTTATCTAGTACAACTAAAGCATATAAAAAAACCGTCATTCCTTTAACAAGAATGACGGTTTAAAACCTCTAATTATAAAACCACTAAACAAATACGACTTAAATTGTCATTTAATATCGCATTTGAATATAGTAATAATGAATAATTAGATTTTTTGTTTAAATAATATTATTCTTTAACATTATTTTTATCAAAATATTATTTTTTCTTTGTTACAAAGAAGCGGCTAATTCACTTGCTTGTTTGATGGCACGTTTTGCATCTAATTGAGCTGCTTTGTCTGCACCACCAATTAAGTGAACCGCTTGATGTTCTGATGTTAGTGTTTCATATAAAGCTCTCAAAGGCTCTTGACCAGCACAAATAACAACATTATCAACTGCTAAAATTTGAGCTTCCCCATTTACTTCGATATGAAAACCAGCATCGTCTACTTTTTCATAACGTACATTAGCTAAGTTTTTCACACCTTTCATCTTCAAACTTGCACGATGAATCCAACCAGTTGTTTTACCTAATTTTGCACCATGTTTTCCACCAGAACGTTTTAGTAAAAATATTTCTCTCGGAGATGCTAATGGTTTCGGCATTGTCAAAGCACCAGCTTTTTGATAAGCCATATCAACGCCCCATTCTTGCATATACAATTCTGTATCTAAACTTGGATTACCTTCATCTTTATCGTGTGCTAAATATTCTGCTACATCAAAACCAATTCCTCCAGCACCAACAATGGCAACACTTCTACCAACTTTTTTCTGTCCTAATAATACCTCAGCATAAGATACCACTTTTTCATGATTTGCACCTTCAAAATCAACTTTTCGAGGCGTTACACCAGTTGCTAAAATGATTTCATCATAATTATCTTCTAATAATTCAGCTGCAGTCACTCGATGATTTAAAGACAATTGTACATTGTGTTTTTCTATCATCGCATTATAATAACGAATGGTATGTCCGTATTCCTCCTTTCCAGGAATTGCTTTCGCCATATTGAATTGACCACCAATTTTATCTGACGCTTCAAATAAATGTACATCATGTCCACGTTCTGCTAAAATTGTAGCAGCCGCCATACCAGCAGGTCCTGCACCAACTACAGCAATTCGTTTGAAATTTTCAGCAGGTTCGAAATTCAAAATTGTTTCATGACAAGCTCTTGGATTCACTATACAAGTTGAAATTTTCATCTGAAAAGTATGGTCCAAACAAGCTTGATTACAAGCAATACAAGTATTAATTTCGTTTGCACGGTCTTCGATTGCTTTCAAAACCAAATCTGAGTCTGCCAAAAATGGACGAGCCATTGAAACCATATCAGCACAGCCATCTTGTAAGATTTTTTCTCCAACATCTGGCATATTAATACGATTCGTAGCAATTAACGGAATATTTACTTCTCCCATTAGTTGCTTAGTTACCCAAGCAAAACCACCTTTTGGAACAGGTGTTGCAATCGTTGGAACTCTTGCTTCATGCCAACCGATTCCTGTATTAATTATTGTCGCTCCAGCTTTTTCGATTTCTTTGGCTAATTGCACTACCTCTTCCCAAGTAGAACCATCTTCCACCAAATCTAACATGGATAAACGATAAATAATGATAAAATTCTCCCCAATTCGTTCTCTTATTTTCTTTACAATCTGAATAGGAAACTGCATTCTATTTTCATAGCTTCCGCCCCATTCATCTGTTCTATGGTTTGTTCTTTTTACAATAAATTGGTTGATTAGATAACCTTCAGAACCCATAACTTCTACACCATCATAACCTGCAAACTGCGCTAATTCTGCACATCTTACATAATCATCTATTGTTTGTAAAACTTCATCACCACTTAATGCACGAGGAGTGAATGGAGCAATTGGAGCTCTAACTGCTGACGGTGCTACAGACTTATTATGATAAGCATAACGACCAGAATGTAAAATTTGCATACAGATTTTTCCACCTTCATCATGTACCGCTTTGGTAATGACTTGATGATGTTCGGCTTCTTCCTTCGTCGTCATCATTGCTGCAATCGGACTAACAGAACCTTCATAATTCGGTGCAATTCCGCCTGTAACAATCAATCCAACTTGACCCTTTGCTCGTTCGGCATAAAAAACCGCTGCACGTTCTAATCCACCTTTCACCTCTTCCAAGTTTGTGTGCATAGAACCCATTAATACTCGGTTTTTTAGTGTAGTGAAACCTAAATCTAATGGAGATAATAATTTTTCGTAACTCATTTTAGCTTTGCTTTTATTTAGTTTATAGGTAAAGGCTTTGCTTTTCCTTGCTTTATATGCTAAAAATAGAAAAAGTTTAGGAATGGTTTTAAAAAAACTACTTTTTTATAATTCTTTATTAAACATGTTTTATGAATATGGATATTATTATTTCAAACGTACTTACTTTTTAATAAATTTTCTATGACATTCCTTACTTTTGCGATTTGGAAATTAAAAACAAAAACTCAAACACAATTTTATATTGTGGGAGCGTTAAAATTAAAAATAGATGTCAGATAAATTAAAATATGATTTGCGTGGAGTTTCTGCTTCAAAAGATGAAGTTCATGCTGCTATAAAAGGATTGGATAAAGGATTATATGAAAAGGCTTTCTGTAAGATTTTACCTGATTTTGCTGCTGGAGATGAAGCATACTGTAATATTATGCATGCAGATACTGCGGGTACAAAAACCAGTTTAGCATATATGTATTGGAAAACGACTGGAGATTTATCCGTTTGGGAAGGAATCGCACAAGATGCAATCATGATGAATTTGGATGACATGGCTTGTGTCGGTTGTATTGATGATATTTTATTGTCTTCTACTATCGGTCGAAATAAAAACTTGATTACTGGTGATGTAATTAAAACGATTATTCATGCAACTACTGCTATCAAAGAAGAGATGGAAAAGCATGGTGTAAAGTTACATTTAGCTGGTGGCGAAACTGCAGATGTTGGAGATATTGTTCGTACAATTGATGTTGGTTATACTGCCTTTGGTCGTATGAAACGCTCGGACTTGATAGTGAATGATATTCAAGCTGGAGATGTAATCGTTGGTTTAGCTTCTTATGGTCAAGCGACTTATGAAACAGCATATAATGGTGGAATGGGAAGTAATGGTTTGACTTCTGCTCGTCATGATGTTTTGAGTCATGATTATGCAACAGAATTTCCAGATGCTTTTGATGCCAATACGCCAAAAGAAGTTGTATTTGTTGGTTCTAAAAAATTAACCGATACTGTTACAATTGAAGGACAAGAAATTCATATTGGTAAATTAATTTTATCACCTACTCGTACCTACTTACCAGTTCTGAAACGCCTTTTGACGGAATTAAAAGGAAATATAAATGGAATGATTCATTGTACTGGTGGTGCTCAAACGAAAGTAATGAAATTTGTAAATGAAAATTTACATGTGATTAAAGATAATTTATTACCAATTCCACCTTTATTTGAATTAATTCAATCGGAATCAAAAACAGATTGGAGAGAAATGTATCAGGTGTTTAATATGGGACATCGTTTAGAAGTTTATTTAAAACCTGAACACGCAGAAAAAGTAATTGAAATATCAAAGTCATTTAATATAGATGCACAAATTATTGGTCGGGTAGAAGCAATGGACAGTGGGAATAAATTAACTATCAAAAGTCCAAACGGAACTTATGTGTATTAATGTATAATAATTTTTTTTAATTCATAATGTTTTAATTACCAAAAGGAAAGTCAAACTATTATCACAAAATATAGTTTGGCTTTTTTTATTTTTTTTAAAATTAATCATGGTATGATTCTAACTATTGAGCTTACTTTATCATAAATAGTTAAAAAGTTGATTTTTTTTATTTGGAATATTGTTAAATATGAAAAATTAACTATTTTAACGACAGAATTTAAATATTCACTCCACAAAGACTAATGTTAAAACAGATTGTTTTATTATTTTGTAAAGTAATAATGAAATAAGATTTGAAAACAGATTGAAAATATCATCAGTTGTTAATGATATATTAAAATTGGAAAATTGAATTTATCTTTTTAATAATTTTAATTTATTGGCTTCAACTTCGTTATTTTTAATATCTCAAAGCGAAATGAATTTTTACAAACAATTAAGATTTAAAGTTCTAACGCAGTAAAATTATGAAAAAACACAGCCAATCTCTTATTTTGTTTTTATGTTCACTCTTAAGTTTGAACATGAGCGCAAAACAGCTTGCAACTATTTCAGGTAAAATAACAAGCCCAAGAGTGTCAAATGTAAAGTTATCAATGTATGCAGATTTGATAACCTTTGAGCCAATGGAATATAATATCAATTTGGATGCTAATAATACATTCACTTTGGATATTCCTGTAATGCATGCAACAGTTGCAACACTTGCTCATGGAAATAGTAAAATTGAAGTATATCTCGAACCAGGAGATAATTTAAAAACGGAATTTCATGGTTGGGATTTAAAAGCTACTGTTTTATTTAGTGGAAAAGGAGCTGAGAATAATTATTACCTGAATAAGTCAGCACGTAAATTTCAACAATTAAGTGATGAACACATCACTTACCAAATGAGTCATTTGAAACCAGATGCTTTTAAAAAGTATATGGATAAAATGCGTCAAAGAAAATTGGCTTTCTTAGATAAATTTGATGGAGAATTAAGGTTTTCAAAAGGATTCGAAGCATATGCAAAAGCAGATATTCATTACTGGTGGGCACATCATTTAATGCAATACCGTTGGGAACACGCTTTTTATAATGATATAGCTGCACCAATGGATTTACCAACACCTTTCTTTTCGTTTTTGAACGAATTAGAAACGTCTAACGATGCTGCTGTTACGAATATTAATTATTTATACTTTTTAGACCAATATTTAGAATACAAAGCTTCTACGGATGTTCGTTATAACAAATATGGTGCGCCTATCAAAGAAGAATTTAGAGGTGCTAAAAGATTTTTGAAAGGTAGAGCAATGTATTATGTTTTGGCTAATGAAATTTATATCCAATGTCGTAATAAAAATACCTACTCAATAGGAAATGAAGTAAGTGATTTCTTAGCGAATTGTAAGGATGAAGAATATAAATTATTAGTAAAAGGAGAATTTGCAAGTGCAAAAGGATTGGCTTCGGGAACACCTGCTCCAAATTTCCAATTAGTAGATACTAATAATGATGAAATTTCATTAAGTGATTTCAGAGGTAAAGTTGTTTATTTAGATTTTTGGGCAACCTGGTGTGCGCCTTGTACTTACGAATTATTAAATAGTAAAAATCTAAAATCACAGTTTAAAGGAAAGGATGTTGTCTTCTTATATATTTCATTAGATACAAATATGGATAGTTGGCGTTCATTCTTACAGCGTCATAATCCTAAAGGAGTTCATGTTTATGCTCAAGGTGTTTATGATTCAACTGTTGCAAATGAATATTCTGTACGTGGTTTACCAAGCTTTTTCTTAATTGATAAAGATGGAAATTTAGCAAGAGTTCCTGCAAAACGTTCCAGTGAAAATGG
>CAZEOC010000292.1:0-5586 GCA_964513525.1 uncultured Saprospiraceae bacterium
TAATTGAAAAACATTTGTTTTCAAGTAAAAAGGGTTTTCGAGAACTAATCTCGAAAACCCTTTTGTTATTTTATGTCTAAGTACTTATTCTTACCGATTCATCATATGCGTTGCTGCACGTTCAAAATATTCCAGGATTTGAGTATTTAATTCTGGACTCATTTCTATTTCTGCCATTGCCTTTTTCATATGTTTCATCCAGCGATTTCTCGCTTCTACATCAATTGCATAAGGAAAATGACGACGACGTAATCTCGGATGTCCACGTTTATCAGAATAAGTCGTTGGACCGCCAAAAACTTGAACCAAAAATAAAAACAATCGGTCTTCTGCGGGTGCTAATTCCTTTGGATACATTGGACGAATTATTTCATCATTAGCAATACTTTCATAAAAAAGAGTTGCCATTTTTTTGATATTCGCTTCGCCTAAATTTTCGTAAATACTCATGATTGGTTAATTGTTAATCGTTATTAGTTAATCGGCAGTTTCTTGAAATCAGAACATTCCGTAAAACACAAAGCATTTTTTATTCGCATTATTCTATCAAATAAAGTATCCTCGCATTAGTCTAATAACGAATAACCATTAACGAGTAACAACTCGTTACGAATCAATATAAATCTTATTATTAGCTTCCATCGCTCTTCTTTCTTTATTACTTTTAAAGAATTTAGAATTGACGATTAATAAGCCAAAAGATTCTGTATTATCTTTTGTTTGTTTTGCATGATGTGTTCCGTGCGCTCGAACGATTGCTTTAGAATATTTTCCATCTAATTGATTGAACCATTTGAAACGACGGTGAATATACACATCGTGAATCAAAAAATAAATCAACCCATAAATAGAAATTCCGACACCAACAAAGAATAAAAAACGATAATCCGTTGCACTTCCTAAGATGTAACATAACATACTCGGAAAAGCAAAAACGATAAAGAATAAATCATTTTTCTCAAAGAAACCAAGGTTTTCATGTGGTTTGTGATGCGACTCGTGCCAAGACCACAAAACGCCGTGCATAATATATTTATGTGCAAACCATGCCACAAACTCCATTCCTGCAACTGCTGCTAATGTAACTAAAAGGTATACCATATCTAAATTGAACTAAAAATTATGAACTATCAACTATACAAAATTATAATATAGTCATTAATTATTTTTTATTAAAGTTGAAAAACAGAATTGAGTCCGTTTGGTTTAATAGAATCTTGTATTAATCTATTAAAACTTGTCCGTTTTTCATTTTTCAACAATATAAAATTACGCTTTTCTTTAGAAATAGAAAGATAATTGACATTTATCACTATGAAAATAAAACGGCTTTCGCCGAATAATTGCACTCACCAATCTATAAGTTTAGTGAGTTTTACTTTATAAATAAAGTAATTTATCCTCAACTTTTATCTTCATTTAGTTTCGTAACGCTAATATGCTTCAAGTTTGTAAGTAAGCAATAAGACAGTTGAGTGCCTTAATTTGACGAATAAAGTTCTTCAATTAAAACAAGAAATGAATTTTAAGAACAAAGTATATCGGTCGGTGAGTGCAACTATTTGGCGAAAGCCATTTCAATTTTATTTCAATCCTAATACTTAAAATTCGGACTTAATTGAACTTTCTGCCTTCATTTTTTGTAATTTTGTGGCATAAAATGATAAAAGATAAATGACTAAGGATAAACGAAATATCTAAGGTTTAATATCTAACATCTAAAGTCTAAGAAAAATGAGCAAGCACGGAAATGTTTTAGTGGCAATGAGTGGTGGAATTGATTCGACAGTTACTGCTTTGATGTTACATGAGGAAGGATATAATGTCATCGGAATCACGATGAAAACTTGGGATTATGCTAATTCTGGTGGCTCAAAAAAGGAAACGGGCTGTTGTAGTTTAGATTCTATAAATGATGCAAGAGGTGTAGCAGTTGATAGAGGCTTTCATCATTTTATCGTTGATATTCGAGAAGAATTTGGCGATTATGTAATCGATAATTTTGTAGATGAATATATGGCTGGACGTACGCCAAATCCTTGTGTATTATGTAATACACATATAAAATGGGATGCTTTATTGCGTCGAGCGAATGCAATGGATTGTGAATTTATCGCTACTGGACATTACGCCAAAGTAGCTGATAATAATGGTCGGAAGTATATTACGAAAGCAGTCGATGATCGTAAAGATCAAAGTTATGTGCTTTGGGGTTTGAATCAAGAATGTATGGAACGTACCAAGTTTCCACTTGGACCATATACTAAACCTGAAGTTCGTCAGATGGCAGCAGATTTCGGTTATACGGATTTATCTAAAAAAGGGGAAAGTTATGAAATTTGCTTTGTTCCTGATAATGATTATCGTGGCTTTTTGAAACGCCGAGTAGATGGCTTGGAAGAACGTGTTGCTGGTGGAAATTTTGTTGATACAAAAGGAAATATTTTAGGACAACATGATGGTTATCCTTTCTATACTATAGGTCAAAGAAAAGGATTAGGAATCGCACTTGGTCATCCAATGTATGTAACGGAAATTCAGCCACAAACCAATACCGTTGTATTAGGTGAGGTTAGAGAATTATTAAGAAATGGAATGACCGTTGGAAAATTAAATTGGCAAAAGTATGATTCTGCACCAATTGGTTCAGAAGTTACTTCGCAAATTCGATATAACGACCCTGGTACTTTAAGTAAAATTACGCCTTTCGATGATGAAAGAGTCAGTGTAGAGTTTATGGCAAATGTTCGTGGTGTTGCGCCTGGACAATCGGCTGTGTTTTATGAAGGTGACGATATTGTTGGCGGTGGAATTATACAAGGAAGTTTAGGTTTTTAATCAATTATCCTAAACTTAAGTCCAAACAACTACTATGAATTAAAATAATATTAGCTTAATAATTGGCGGTATATAAAAAGTAATGCTTTGAATTTGTAAGATTGACCATGTAGCAAATAGCATTATATTTTATTATATCGTTTGATAATTTTATTCAATGGTGTTTCAGATTTTCTGAAACACCATTTTTTATACTTAGGTTTTAAAAACATCAATACTTTTAACTAAATAAAATCCAACCCATTTCCTCTAAAATTTCCTAAAACCTTTTGGTATCTTCACCGTTTGTTTTTTGAATTTTGATTTCATTAAAATCAAGGTTTAAATATCTAAAATTTAAGGTCAATAGAAAGATGCCAGACGAAATCGTAAAAGAGTTAGAACATATAGAAGTTATTGGGGCAAGAGTTCACAACTTAAAAAATGTGAGCGTCAATATTCCGAGAAATAAGTTGGTTGTTGTCACCGGAATTAGTGGAAGTGGAAAATCTTCTCTTGCTTTTGATACGATTTATGCAGAAGGACAACGCCGATATATGGAAACATTTGGTTCGTATGCTCGACAGTTTATTGGAGAGATGGAACGCCCAGATGTAGAATATATCAATGGTTTGAGTCCTGTGATTTCGATAGAACAAAAAACAACTGGTCGTAATCCTCGCTCAACGGTCGGAACGGTCACCGAGATTTATGATTTCATGCGACTATTATTTGCTCGTGCTGGTGATGCGTATTCTTATGTCACTGGAAAACGAATGGTAAAGTACACCGAGGCTCAAATGATTGACCATATTTTGGATAATTTCGATGGTAAAAAAGCAACACTTTTAGCTCCATTGGTTCGAGCGAGAAAAGGGCATTATCGAGAGTTATTTGAGCAAATGCGAAAACAAGGTTTTACGAAAATTCGTGTAGATGGAGAGATTTTGGACATTGTACCAAAAATGCAAGTTGACCGATACAAAACACACGATATTGAAGTTGTTATTGATAGAATAAAAGTACAAGCAAATCGTAGAGACCGTTTAGCACAGTCATTACAAATTGCCTTAAAATTAGGAAAAGGGTTTATCATGTTTTTGGACATGGAAACCAATAAAACAACAGCTTACAGTAAATCTTTAATGGATACTGAAGGTGGAATCTCTTACGAAGAACCTTCTCCGAATGCATTTTCATTCAACTCACCTTATGGTGCTTGTCCACATTGCAAAGGTTTAGGAAAAGTAACCGCTGTAGATATGGATAAAGTCATTCCAGATGACAACAAAAGTATTAATAAACAAGGAATTGCTCCTTTTGGCGAAGTGAGAGATAATATTACTTTCAAGCAATTGAGAGCCATCTCTAAAAAATATAAATTCAGTTTTGCTACTCCAGTAAAAGAGATTCCTAAAGAAGCGCTACAAATAATTCTGTACGGTGGCGGAGATTCTTTGGAGTTATCGAATAAGTTTGGTGGCGGACGAGATTACAATTATAGTCTATCGAGTGAAGGAATCATCAATATGCTTAAGCGTTGGTATGACGATACTTCTTCTGGAAAAATTCGAGATTGGGCAGAAGAGTTTATGACCATTCAAGATTGTCCAGAATGTAATGGAGCAAGATTAAAAAAGGAATCTTTACACTTCAAAATTGCAGAAAAAAATATTGCGGAATTAGCAGCAATGGATTTGGTGACTTTGTCGAATTTCATGGAAACGGTGGAAGACGGAATGGACGAACGAAATCGAATGATTGCAAAAGATATAATAAAGGAATTACAGTTGCGATTGAAGTTTTTATTACACGTTGGATTGGATTATTTATCACTCAATCGACCTGCAAAAACACTTTCTGGTGGAGAAGCACAACGAATTCGTTTGGCAACTCAAATTGGTTCGCAATTGACTGGAATTACTTATATTTTAGATGAGCCAAGTATTGGTTTGCATCAGCGAGATAATCAAAAATTGATTGAAGCACTTCGAGAATTAACAGAAATTGGAAATACAGTTTTGGTCGTAGAACACGATAGAGATATTATGTTAGCGTCTGATTATTTAATTGATTTGGGTCCTGGAGCTGGAAAACATGGAGGCGAATTAGTAGCCGCTGGAAAACCCGAAACCTTCTTGACACAAGATACAATTACAGCTAATTATTTGAATCAATCCGTTAAAATTGAAGTTCCGAAAAAACGCCGAAAAGGAAACGGTAAAAAAATCGTTTTAAAAGGGGCAAAAGGAAACAATTTAAAAGATATTAAAGTCGAAATTCCTTTAGGGAAATTTGTTGCCGTAACTGGTGTTTCTGGAAGTGGAAAATCGACTTTCGTCAATGAAACATTATATCCAATTCTTCGCCAGCATTTCTATAGAAGTAAGAAAAAACCGTTGGAATACGACAAGCTTGAAGGCATTGACAATGTGGATAAAGTAATTGATATTGACCAATCTCCAATCGGTCGAACACCTCGCTCAAATCCTGCAACTTATACGGGTTTGTTTACACATATTCGGACACTTTTTGCTGGTTTACCAGAGTCAAAAATTCGTGGTTATAAACCTGGTCGTTTTTCTTTTAATGTAAAAGGCGGACGTTGTGAAGTTTGTCAAGGTGGCGGAAAACGATTGATAGAAATGAACTTCTTACCAGATGTTTATGTCGATTGTGAAACTTGTTTTGGTCGTCGTTATAATCGAGAAACTTTAGAAGTTTTATTCAAAGGAAAATCGATTTCTAATGTGTTGGATATGACGGTTG
>CAZEOC010000293.1:0-5569 GCA_964513525.1 uncultured Saprospiraceae bacterium
GAAAAAGGTAAACGTTATATACATTGTACGATTCGGAATAAATATTTGGTTTTGACACCAGAGGAAATTGTCCGTCAATTAATTTTAATCTATTTGATAGAAGCTCGACAATATCCTAAAAACAAAATTGCTGTTGAGAAACAATTAATTATTAATAAAAGGAAAAAACGTTTTGATATATTAATAATGGATAGCGAGATTAAACCAAAAGTACTAATTGAGTGTAAAGCACCAAATGTTGCTATATCTCAAATGACTTTTAATCAAGCAGCACAATACAACTTAATATTGAATGCTTCTTTGTTTATTATTACAAATGGAAATTCAACTTATTGCTGTTCAATAAATTATGAAAATCAGCAATATGATTTTTTAACAGAAATTCCTTATTTAGATAAAATCTAAAATTTGTCATATATCCGATATTAGACAAGCTTATCTGCTATTTTTGTAATCAATCTGTAAGTATTTTTGTTAAATGCGTATTAACTTAGCGAGACAAAAATGATTGAACACTAAGATTGTACAATCTTAATTAATTTATATCTAAGGAAAATAGTAAGTTCAAACGCTTTTTTTTGAAAACATCCTAAAATAGAATATATGAAACACACTTACAAATTTGCTTTCGTGGTAGCAATTATAGCTATCGCTTCTGTTTTTACATTCCAGTATTTCGGAGAAGATATTAAGAATCTGATATCTGATACTTCAATTTCTTCTGAAGAAAATAACGAAGAAGAAGAGGGAGATAAACGAACTCGAATTCAAGATATGTATGATCAGCAGTTTGAATTAACCAAAGATTTATCCTTAGGCTATGTTCCTACAGAAAGATTGTTAACCGCCGTAAACTATGCAAAGACGCAATCTTTTACTAAAAACACACCGATTACAGCAGCAAGATGGAAAGAACGTGGACCTTATAATGTAGGTGGACGAACTCGTACAATGCTTATTGATGCTAATGATCCAACTGGTAAAGCTGCATTCGCAGCAGGTGTTGCTGGTGGACTTTGGTATTCTAAAGATGTAATGGGAAATAATGTTAAATGGGAACCTGTAAATGATTATTTAGAAAATTTAGCAATTGTAACTTTAGTACAAGATCCTAATAACCCGCAAATTATGTATTTCGGTACTGGTGAAGCTTATGGTAATACCGGTTCAGTAAGAGGTTTAGGCATCTTTAAAAGTACAGATGGTGGATTGACTTGGAATCGCTTACCAAATGCGAACTTTTATTATACTATGCGTATGGCAATTCATACAAATGGAGATATTTATGCAGCAACCGATGGTGACGGTGTTCAAAGAAGTCAAGATGGTGGACAAACATGGACTAAAGTGTTAGGTTTGGCAGTTTCTTTTGGAACAAGTAATGCTTGTAATGATTTAGAAATTGGACCAGATGGTTCTATTTGGTCAATTACTGGTTATGGTGGAAATTCTGTTATACACAAATCTGAAGCAGGAACTGATGTTGGAGATGTTGGAAATTGGACAAGAGTTGGTTCATTTAGTACAGGTTTTGTAGCAGGACAAAGTCGTGTAGAATTAGCTGTTGCTGAATCGAATCAAGATGTTTGTTATGCTTTAACTTCATCAGGTGGAGCGGCGACTTTTATTTATAAAACGACTGATGGCGGACAATCTTGGTCAAAAGCAGCAAATGCACCTTCTGTAGGAGGAAATAGTAATTTTGCAGGTGATCAAGCTTGGTATGATTTAGATATCGATGTAGATCCTACAAATGAAAATAGAGTTATTGCTGGTGGAATTGATGTAGTAATGTCTGTAAATGGTGGTACTAATTGGTTACCAATTACTGCTGCGTATAGTAATGCTGCACCATATATTCACCCAGATCAACATTTCGTGTATTTTTATCCAGGTTCTGGTAATACTATGTTTATGGCGAATGATGGTGGTATTTATCGTACAGATAATGTAGGCGATATTCCTACTGCTATTAGTTTTAGAGTAATAAATGATAGATATAACATTACACAATTTTATTCTTGTGCGATACATCCAGATTATCGTTCTGATTATTTCATTGCTGGTTCTCAAGATAATGGAACACATCGTTTTGATCAGTATGATATTGATATAACGGAAAATATTAACGGTGGTGATGGTATGGTTTGTCATATAGATCAGACAGATGGACAAATTCAAATTGTATCTTCTCAGTTTGGTAATTATAGAATATCTTTCAATGGTGGACAAAGCTTCAGTGGTGGACTTTCTATTGGAAATGCCAGTGGTTTTGTGAATCCATCGGATTATGATAATAATGCTAATATCATGTATGCTCGTTCTACTTCTACTGGAGAATTTGTTCGTTGGGATGTAGATAATAGTATTGACGAAGTTGTTGATATGCCAGGAGCTAATAACTTAGGAACAATTACAACACTTTTTACCTCTGAAAATGTTGATAATCGTTTGTATTTAGGAACAAGTTTCGGTCGAGTAATTAAAATCGATAATGCACATACAGGTTCATCTGTAACTTATACTGCAACAAGCTTAGGTGGCGGAAGTGTTTCGGGTATAGTAACAGAAAAAGGAAATGAAGACCATATGTTAGCTACAATTTCTAACTATGGAACAATGTCTGTACATGAATCATTTGACGGTGGCGTTACTTGGCAAGGTGTAGAAGGAAATCTACCTGATATGCCTGTTCGTTCTGTGATTTTTGATCCTATTAATGCAGATCAAGCGATGATAGCAACTGAGGCTGGTGTTTGGGTGACTGAAAACTTAGATGGTAATAATACGGTTTGGGTAGCTTCTTTAGATGGAATGCCAATTACAAGAGTTGATGATTTACAATATAGAGAATCTGATAATTTAATTATTGCAGGAACATATGGTAGAGGTTTATTCTCATCAGATTATCGTTCTCCTTCATCTGCTGATTTTATAGTAGATAGAATTGGTTATATTGGAACTCCATTCCAATTTAATAACCGTTCATACAATCCTTCTCAAATGATTTGGGATTTTGGAGATGGAACAACTTCTACTGATTTTTCTCCAACACATTCTTATGATGTTTTAGGTACTTATACTGTATCTTTAACAGTAAATGATTCTTTATCAAAAGTAGAGACAATCAGAATTTTACCAGATAGAACTTTGCCTTATACTCAAGAAGGAAATGATTTGTACGCTGGTGATTTTGAATCTAATTTTGATGATTTTGGTGTTTATACACTTTCAGGAACTGGATTTGAATTAGGAAATTCTACAGTATCAGCAAAAGCAGGAACAAATAGTGGACAAAATGCTTATGTAACTGGCTTGACAGAAACTTTCTATCAAAATAATTCAGAATCAAGACTTTATACACCAAATTTTGATTTATCAAATGAAGGAATTTATGAACTTAGTTTCTTTGCAAAGTATGATTTACAAAATGGTTGGGATGGATTTAATTTAGAATATACGACTGACTTAGGAGAAACTTGGACAGTTTTAGGTGAAGAAGATGATGATTGGTATTTTTATACGAATGATAATACTGTAACTGCATTTCCTCGAGGAACTTCTTATTTTACTAATATTAAAACATTTTATGAGCAATATAGATATGATTTAAGTGAATTAGTAGGAGAAGAAAATGTAGCTTTCCGATTTGTATTTAAAACAAATGAAGTTGGTATTTATAAAGGATTAGCTGTTGATGATTTTAAAATCAGAGCTTTTCTTGGAGCATTAGAAACACAATTGATTGATTTTGATGCTAAATTTATAGGCGATGAAAGAGGTGAAGTAACTTGGTCAACATTACCTGAGTACGAATGTGAAGGCTTTGATTTAGAAATTTCTGAAAATGGAAGAGATTTCACTTTCTTTGGATTTACAGAAGGTCAAGGAAGTTCTATTGACTTGACAGGTTATAGAGTTCGACCGAATAATTTGAAAAAGGATTTATACTTCGTTCGTTTAAAAGTCTTGAACTTTGATGGTACTTTCTTTTATTCTAATATAAAAGTATTACAACGTAGAGAAACGGAATTAGATATTGTAAATATTTTCCCGAATCCTTTCATTGATAATATTGGAATTACATTTAATAATATTGTAGATGAAGAAGTAACTGTTAATATTTATGATGCTACTGGAAAATTAGCACATACTCAAACTGGTGGTTTTGATGGTGCTTATATGGAAATAGAAACATCTTCTTATCCAACTGGTGTTTATTTCTTACAAGTTATTGTCGGAGAAAAGCAGTTTACAAGAAAATTATTAAAGCAAGTTGAATAATTTTTAATTTAGTTATTTATTGAAAAGTGCCTTATTATTTAATAATAAGGCACTTTTTTATTTCAGTAAAATAATAAATGCTCCAATTATTGTTAAACCTATAATCATCTTTCTGAAGAAATTATTATTGATTTTTTGAACAAGATGAATTCCTGCAAAGAAGCCTAAAATAAGTCCAGGAATTAAATAAACATTTGTAATTACTGTTTCAAGATTAACGGTTTCCCAGACATAAACATGAAAAGGTAGTTTGAATAAATTCATAAAAAAGAAAAGCCAAGCAGCAGTTCCAATAAATTCATTTTTGGGTAATTTCATAGCTAAAAAATAAATATTCGAAAAAGCACCAGCAAGATTTCCAACCATAGTCGTAAAACCTGCACTTAAGCCAATGAAACCAGCGAATAAGTTACTATTTGGTAGATTTTTCGTTTTCTTATTCTCCCACCAAATCATCATGAAAACGCTAAAGATTATAATACCAGCAAGAAATTGCTTAAATATCACTTCAGGAATACCTTTACCAAACCAAACACCAAGTAATATTCCAATTATAATATATGGTGAAAGTTTATAAATATACTTCCATTGAACATGACGTTTGTAATAAATTATTGCAAAAATATCACCGACAATTAGTAAGGGAATTAGTATTCCAGTAGAAGCTTTTCCACCAAAAACAATAGCCATAATTGTTACGATTATAGAAGATATTCCCTTAATTCCAGATTTTGACAATCCCAAACTGAAGGCTGCGATAAGTGCCATTATCCAATCTAATAATTCTAAATCCATATTAATAATAGTATATTTGAATTAAACCAAAACAAATGTAAGATGAAAAGAGGAATTTATATCATTATTGCCTTTTTACTATTTTCTTGTAATATTAAAAATGTACAACAAGAATTGAATAATGTTAGAAATGATTTTGAAAAAGTAAGTCAAGAATTAGAAAATTGTAAGCAAGTGAAATTAGATAATTATTTAATTCATCAAGTTTACTTTAAACTTAAAGACAATATTTCTAATGAAGATAAAGTCTTATTTATCAATGGTTTAGAAAAATTAAACTCTATAGAAGTAGTTGTAGATATAGTAGTTGAAGAACGAAAAGATGTTGGTGATGAATCAAGAGCTTTAACTCAATTTGACGTATTAATGCAACTTACTTTTGAAAATAAAGCGGCCTTAGATATTTATTCTAATCATACCTATCATCAAGAAATTAAAAAAGAAATTGGTGGCTTTTTAGCTGCGCCACCAATGACTTTCGATTTTGTTG
>CAZEOC010000294.1:0-5528 GCA_964513525.1 uncultured Saprospiraceae bacterium
ATCATTGGTCAAATCCGCCATATCCGCTCCCATTGAACTTTTACTTAAGGCTTGAATTTGTTCCGTCAAACTTTCCTTGAAAGTTCCATTTTGTTGATTGATATATAAATAATCTCTTTCAAAAAAATCGTTTGAAACGAAAATATCTTGCCAGCCATCTCTGTTCACATCACCAATTGTAACTCCTAAACCAAAACCAATTGCACTTGTATAAATTCCTGCTTCCTGACTTACGTCAACGAATCTTTCTCCATTTTCATTTCTATATAATTTGTTTCCACCAAGTGAATCTGGTCTTTCTCTCAAACCCTCTATTAAATCATAATTTCCAACCGAACGCAATGAATTATTTAATAAATAACAATCTAAATCACCATCTTTATCATAATCAAAAAAAGCAGCGTGTGAAGATAAACCTAAGTCATTAATACCATATTCCTCTGCTTGTTCCGTAAAAGTTACCAAACCGTTTTCATCTGCTTGATTATTAATAAATAATTCATTATTACGATTATCGCCTTCAGGACTTCCTGACTTACATACATATATATCTAACCAACCATCGCCATTAACATCAACCATACTTGCACCAGCTGACCAAACATTGCGAGAAGCCACACCAGCTTCTTTTGTTATATTTTTAAATTGGAAATCGCCTTGATTAAGATAGAGTTCATTATCTTTTTGATTACCACAAAAATAAATATCAGGTAATCCATCATTATTCACATCACCAACGGCAACTCCACCTCCATTATAAAAGTTTTTATATAAATAAGCATTAAAGGTTTCTGTATGATGCAGATTATTAGCAAAAGAAATTCCTGTTTGTGAAGCAGAAAGAGAAGAGAATAATTTATTCTTCAAGTCTTTTTGATTTTCACAACTAATAAATATCCCAATAATTAATACAAATATTATCTTTTTGGTTTGATGCATTTTTTAGTATAAAACTTAATAAAGTAAAGCTGTAAAAATACGATTATTTTATGCTGTATCTATTGATTTTACCGTCATTTATACATCATTAAACAAAAAAAGAAGCAAGCATTTCCTAAGAAATAACTTGCTTCTTTGCAAATTTATATAAAGCTATAAATTTTAAATCTTAATATCCAGCGTTCTGTACTAAATTTGGATTTGCAGCAACTTGTACACGTGGAATTGGCATTAAGTTTTTAGTTGCATCAGATGCAGCATCTTTACCAAACCAAGCTCTGTTGTACTCACCAAAACGGATTAAATCCGAACGACGTACACCTTCCATGAATAGTTCACGTCCACGCTCAGCTAAAACATCAGCATCTGTTAAAGCTGTAAAATCAGCTAAACCTGTACGACTACGTAATGTAGCATTATTCATTAATGCTAAAGCATTTGCAGAGTTTCCTAAACGGTACTCAGCTTCAGCAGCATTTAAAAGCATCTCACCTAAACGGAATAAAACGAAATCGTTATCCAATTCTTGCTGTGCACCATTAGCATACTCATATTTTCCAATACGAGCACCTGCTTGACGTAAAGCATTAGGAGCAATTTCATTAATTTCAGGTGTGAATGTTAAATCCTGACCATCTGGATCAGCAGGCTCTGCACTTGCATCTGTCAAACGTGTTACTCCATCAGATGCAAATTGAGCACCTGCGTGGAAATTACCACGAGTTTGTTGATCACCAGCAACTCCTTTACGAGTATCAGCATCATCATAAGAATCATAAAACTCCTGTAATGCACAGTAACCATTCCAAGGCTGAGCGCCTAAATCAAATGTTGATTGACTTGAATAGTGTAAAGTCATCTGAGCCCAGTTAAATCCATTAGCCGAACCATTCGCATAAGGTACAGTTAAGATGTTCTCCATTGATCCCTCATTAGCTGCATTAAAGTTTGAGAAATAATCACTTTCAACTGAATAAGGACTATTATTGATAACATCATTTGCTGCATCTCTTGCGTCTGCCCATCTTGCAGTTCCTGTGTAAACTTCTGCATTCAAGTACAATCTTGACTGCAAAGCTTTTGCAGACCAATAATTAAAACGAGAAGAAGCACCAGCAGTAGTAGGCTTTTCTAAACTTGGTAAAGCTGCACTTAATTCACTTTCAATAAAATCAAAGATTACTTGACGTGATTGTGTAGCAGGTGCTGGATCATCAACTACAAAAGATGTAACTAATGGTACGTTTCCATACATATCCATTAACCAGTAATAGAAGTAAGCACGTAAAACTCTCATTTCAGCTTGCTTAGATTCTAAGTCTGCTAATTCAAATGTTCCAGCAGATTTTAAATCTTCTAATAAATCAATTACAAAGTTAGATTTAATAGCTCCTTGGTATAATGAATTCCATCCATTTTCAACAGAAGGCTCACTTGGCGTGTACTCATGACGATTTACACGTAACCATTGTCCTCCATCTTCCCAATCTGCTCCTCTGTGAGGAATACAAATCTGATCTGTAGATACAGCATTTAATGAGAAGAAACTGTTATGAGATCCCATTCCAAATAAAGTAGTGTAAGGATCTGTAATCGCAGCGTCTAACTGCTCAGGTGTTAATTTAGCTAAATCAACATTATTTGTTGTTAACTCACTGAACACCTCTTCGTCTAAATTTGTACAAGATTGTGTAATGCTTGCAGCAAAAACGAAGACTAAAGCGAATTTTAAAAACCTTTTCATGTTTTTTATATTTTTTGCCTTCAATTATATAAACTAAAGATTGTCTTATAAAATAGTTCTCACCAAAAATAACCTTGTAATAAGGTTTTTGATGATTTTTTTCTTAGAAAGAATTTTGTTTAAAATTAATCTAAACAAGCTCTTTCTAAAATTTTAACAATTCAAATATTAGAATGTTAAGTTTAATCCAAATGTAAATGCACGTGTCGTAAAGTAAACGTTACGACGATCGATACCAGGATATAATGGATCTGGATCTCCAGCATCACCACCATTATCAGAAGCTCCTGAATCAGTGAAACGAGGTTGTGGATCTACACCAGTATAGTTAGTAATCCAGAATAAGTTACGACCTGTAACATAAACACGTACTTTTGAAACAGAACTTCCTTCACCTGGTCTTAATGTATAACCTAAAGTTAAGTTATCTAATACCATATATGAAGCATCCTCAACATAGTAAGAGTTGAAACGAGGAGCTGCTGTTAATTCAGTTGTTAAATATTCAGTTGTTACAACATTATCATTTGGACGACTTGGATTATTTGTACTTTCATAGAAAGCACGATTCATATTCGCTAAATCATGTCCATAATCACCTCTTAAGAAGAAGCTAAAGTCAAATTCTTTGTATCCGAAAGAGTTATTAATACCATATGTAAAGCTTGGTAAACCATTACCAATAACTTGTTTGTTTTCAATATCTACGTTTCCAGAAGTAAACTCAGATCCATCAGGTGCTATGAAAACATACTCACCTTGATCATTAAATCTATCAAACTGGTAACCCCAAAGTAAACCAACTTGCTCATTTCCAATAACTGTTGCTGCAGCATCATTATTCTGACCTGGTGCACCTGGAGATGTTTTATCATCGATTAACTGCTTATCTTCACTTGCGAAGAATTTGAATACAGCATCAGGATTATCAATTACATTTAATGTAGATTTGAATGTTCCTAATGTTACTGTTGGAGACCATGTAAAGTCACCACTTGTATGATTATAAGTTGCAGCAAATTCTACACCTGTACTTTGTAATTCAACATCTTCCAAGTTAGCCCAAATACGTGGAGCTAAATATGGAGGTAATGTAGCTGGTACATTCAAAATTAAATCACGAGTTACACGATTGTAGTAATCAACAGAACCTGTCAATTTGTAATCCATTACAGCAAAATCAACACCTGCATTGAATTCACCTTTTGTTTCCCAACGTAAGTTTGGATTAGCATTTAAATCCGTAGAAGGTCCAAAAGAAGTTGCCGTTACACTATACTGTTGTAAAGATAAAACACTTGATGGAGGTAATCCACCTGTTTCACCATATCCAACACGTAATTTCAAGTTATCAATTGCTTCAACATCCATGATATTAGCAAGATTTACACCAGCACTAATTGCTGGGAATCCTCCCCACTTATTGTTTTCTCCAAAACGAGAAGAACCTTCACGACGGTAAGATAACATACCGAAATATGTATCATCATAGTTTAAGTTAACTCTTGCAAAAGCACCAATAACTTTATAGTTATTTTTAGTAGAATAAACATTTCCTACATCTGATACATTCGCTAATTGAATGTTGTTGTAAGTAGAAGCATTGAATGTAAAGTTAGTACCTTCAACACCAAAGTTTTCATAAGTATTATCTTGGTAAGAATATCCTAATAAACCACCAAAGTTTAATTTTCCAAAATCTTTAGAATAGTTTAATGTACCTTCAAATAAATCATTAGAAACATCTTCTGTAAAACGTTTAGCGAATCCACCACCAGCACGTCCTTTGAAATATGCCTCTTTATTATAATACTCACCAAATAAACGGCTATCTTTTTGTGTAGATACAAATGCAGATGCAGTTAAACCCTCTGTTATTTCATAAGAGGCTTTACCACTAACTAAGATTGTTTTTAATTCTCCTTCGTTTAAAGATTGCTCAACAATTCCTACAGGATTGAAATAATCAAAACTTTCTACTTGGTAATAACCATCATATTTTGCAAATAAAGGATCTGTAGATGTAGAATTTACAGGTGCAGTTGGATTGTAAGTATTTGCATAACGGAATGCTTCATAAGGCATGAATTGACTGTTACGATCTGTTGCAGATACGTTTACACTCAAAGTCAATTTATCATTTAAAGCTTTTTGTGTTAAGTTCAAACGACCATTCAACTGATCAAAACCACTTGTTCTACCAATACCATTAATATCACGGTAGTTAAATGCAGCACGGTAAGTTGTATTTCCTGATCCACCAGATAAAGATACGTTGTGAACATGTTGTACTCCAGCACGAGTTACTTCATCAACCCAATCAGTATTAGCTCCCAAGTTATATTGAGCATCACGGTATCCAGCAAATTCAGAAGCCGTCGCAACAGGAACTGTTCTATCTACAGTTTCAGAAGTTATGTAACCATTGTACTCCACAACTGTTTTACCAGCTACACCTTTCTTAGTTGTAATAATGATTACACCAGAAGATGCACGAGTACCATAAATAGCAGCTGCAGAACCATCTTTTAAAACATCGATTGACTCAATATCATTAGGATCAACAGAATTTAAAGTACCACCGATTACTCCATCAATTACGATTAAAGGCTCAGTGTTTGCTCCGATAGTAGATAAACCACGTAAACGAATTGTTGAAGTTCCGTTTGGATCACCACCTGGCTTAGAAATTGCTAAACCTGCAACTTTACCTTGTACTAATTGTACAGGATCTTGTACGTTACCTTGGTTAAAGTCTTCTGCTTTCACAGATGTTACCGCACTTGTTACCTCTTTACGAGTTTGTGTACCATAACCTACAACAACTACTTCTTCCATAACTGTT